>NZ_DASWTD010000431.1:0-2338 GCF_036402335.1 Sphingopyxis sp.
TCCGCGGCTTCGGGCCCGAGTTCAACACCGTGCTGCTCAACGGCCGCCTGCTCGCCACCGAAAACAGCGGCCGCGAATTCAGCTTCGACATCCTGCCGTCCGAGCTGCTGAGCGCCGCCGAAGTCTATAAGTCGGCGACCGCCGAACAGCAGGACGGCGGCATCGGCTCGACCGTGATCCTGCGTACCGCGCGCCCGCTCGACCGGCCGGGCTTCCACTTCTCGGGCAGCGCCGCGATGAAGTTCGACAGCACGCGCGACAAGGCATCGCCCGTGATCTCGGGCATCCTCAGCAAGACCAACGATGACGACACCTTCGGCGCATTGATCAGCGTCAATTACGACAAGCGCATCTCGCGCTTCAGCAACGTCAACACCAGCGGCTGGATCGACGGGCAGAACCTCGATTTCGACAAGGATGGCACCGTCGACCTCGCCAACGTAGCGCTCCCCCGCACCTACAACACCACGGTCGAACGCAATTCGCGCGAGCGGATCGGCGCAACGCTCGCGCTCGACTGGATCGTCAGCGACCAGCTGAAGCTCCAGCTCGACGCGCTCTATACGCAGCTCAAGGTCGACAGCTGGTCGAACCAGCTCGGCTTCTACACCGACCCGGGCGACATCATCGACGCCGAGGCCAATGAAAATGGTACCGTCACCCATTTCGTACGCAGCGCCGGCGGCGGTCTCGCGAGCGACAATATCGTCTTTGATTCGCCGCGCGATGCCAAGACCTACCAGATCGGCCTCAACGCGGCCTGGACCCCGACCGACCGCACGACGATCAGCTTCGACCTGTCGCACTCGCGCGCGAAAGAGGGCAACACCTCGGTCTTCTACGTCGTTGGCGCGCGCAACGCCGGCGTGAACCCGACCTTCGATCTCAACCCCGGCGCGCTGCCGACGATCACCGACATCCTGCCGACCGACGATCCGGCGCGCGCGGTGCTGCACTGCTGCTCCGAACGCGGCGGCATCGTGAAGGACGACATCACCTCGTTCCGCGTCGACGGCAAACAGGATTTCGACGGCACGCTGAAGGCGGTGCGTTTCGGCGCGGTCGGAACGCGGCGCAAGAAGGATATCACCTCGCTGCTCACCCCCGATCCGCTCGGCTGCTTCTATTGCGGCTATTTCGCGAGCGCCGATCCGAACCTCTTCGCCGTGTTCAACGACGGCGGCGTGCTCGGCGGCGCCCCGATGAGCTGGCTGACCTACGATCCGCGTGCGCTGGCCCAATATTATGGCAGCGCGGCCGCCGTCGGCCAAAAGAACGACCCCGCCGCCGAAGCCGCGTTCAACGCGGTCTATGCCGCCAACGGCCACAGCCTTGCGCCCGCCTACGATCCGCGCGGGTCGGGATCGGTGCGCGAGAATAATGCCGCCGCCTATCTCCAGGCCGAACTCGGCGGCGAATTCGGCGGCAGCCGCGAATGGAACGCCGTTATCGGCGCGCGCTATGTCTATACCGACACGCTCGCGCACGGCAATTCGGTGCAGCTGCTCGGCATCACGCAGAACCCGGGCGATCCGACCGCGGGCGTCGCGACCTTCAGCCCGCCCGTCCCGGTCTCGGAAAAGCATAATTACAGCTATATCCTGCCGTCGGCGACCTTCCGGGTCGACTGGACCGACGATCTGGTGACGCGCTTCGCCTTTTCGCGCACGCTCACCCGGCCGACGCTGAGCAATCTGACGCTCAGCAAATCCTATGATTTCCGTCCACCGCAGTCGAACACGATCAGCAGCGGCAACCCGGGTCTCAAGCCCTATCTCGCATGGAATGCCGACGCCTCGATCGACTATTACCTCGGCAAGGCGAGCTATGTCAGCGTCGCCGGCTTCTATAAATGGGTCGACAATTTCATCTCGCAGGTGACGACGACCGAGACCTATTTCGGTTTCGATTTCCAGGTCACGCGCCCCGAAAACACCCGCAAGTCCAAGGTTTATGGCTTCGAGGCCGCGATCCAGTACACGTTCGACACGCTGCCGGCGCCGCTCGACGGGCTGGGCTTCTCGGCCAACTATACCAAGGTCAAGAGCTCGACGAGCTTCGATCCCGCGATCATCGCGGGCACTTTCTCGGTCGAGGGGCTTTCGGACAGCGCGAACGCCGTGCTCTTCTATGAAAAGGGCCCGGTCCAGCTGCGCGCCGCCTATAACTGGCGCGACAGCTTCCTCGCGCGCACCCGCGGGCTCAACGGCCAGCCCGAAAATGTCGACAGCTATGGCCAGTACGACCTGTCGGGCAGCTTCAAGATCACCCCGCAGCTTGCGGTGTTCGGCGAAGTGGTGAACCTCACCAACAAGCATCGCCGCACATTCTCGCGCTA
>NZ_DASWTD010000432.1:0-9934 GCF_036402335.1 Sphingopyxis sp.
GGCGGAGAAGAATTGGGCGGTAATCCCCGTCGATGCAAAATTCGGCGGGTGAGGCGAGCGGTTTTGGGGTGGGGAGCGGACGTTGCCCTACTCCACTTCCATCATCCCGGACTTGATCCGGGACCCCGCTTTTTTCGCACCCACTGGCTTCGGTCTCAAGCGGGACCCCGGATCAAGTCCGGGGTGACGAGCAGAGCCATCCTCCCTGTCGCGCAGCGATGGGGAGGGGGACCGCCGCGAAGCGGTGGTGGAGGGGCCGCGACGTCGCACCATAGGCCCCTCCGTCAGCGCTTCGCGCTGCCACCTCCCCATGGCTGCGCCACAGGGAGGATCTTATGTCTGCTCTCGGTCGAAAGCGGCCGTCGTCCTAGACTGCATCCAGCGACGCCCCGATCGCGTCCCAGACCAGCGCGAGTTCGTCGGCGGTGATGCAATAGGGCGGCATCGCATAGACCGTGTTGCCGAGCGGGCGGAGCAGCACGCCGTGGTCGCGGTAATGGGCGATCAGACGCGGGGCGAGGTTCGAGAGATAGCCCGAGTCCGCGACGACGATATCGAGCGCGGCGATCGTGCCGAGGCGGCGGGAATTGGCGACGCGCGGGTCGTGGCTGAGGAGGGCGAGATGCGCGGCCTGTGCGTCGGCAAGCGCGTCGATCCGCTGCTGCACCGGCTCGTCGCGCCAGATTGCGAGATTGGCGGCGGCGGCGGCGCAGGCGATCGGGTTCGCGGTGTAGCTCGACGAATGATAGAAGGTCTTCGCGCGATCGGTCGAGAAATGCGCTTCGAAGATTGGCTCGATGCAGAGGGTGACCGCGAGCGGGAGCGCACCGCCGGTCAGGCCCTTCGACAGGCAGACGATGTCGGGGATGACGCCCGCCTGGTCGCAGGCGAAGCGCGTGCCGGTGCGGCCCCAGCCGGTCATCACCTCGTCGGCGATGAAGAGGACGCCGTGGCGCGCGCAGATCGCGCGCATCTCGGCGAGCACCCATGCGGGATAGATGAGCATGCCGCCGGCGCCGAGGATGAGGGGTTCGACGATGAAGGCGGCGGGTTTTTGCACGCAAGCGGCTTCGAGTGCGTCGAGCGTGGTCTGTTCGAGCCCCTCGTGCGGGAAGGGGATGGTGCCGACGTCGAAGAGCAAAGGCTGCCAGGCGCGGTTGTAGACGCCGCGTTCGCCGACCGACATCGTGCCGATCGTGTCGCCATGATAGCTGTGTTCGAGGACGAGGATGCGGCTGCGCGGCTCGCCGATATTATACCAATAGCCGAGCGCCATCTTCAATGCGACCTCGACGCTGGTCGAGCCCGAGTCCGAGAAGAAGACGCGGGTGAGCGGGGCGGGGGTGATGCGGACGAGTTCGGCGGCGAGCGTCTCGGCGGGCTCGTGCGTCCAGCCCGCAAAGATCAGCTGGTCGAGCTTTTCCGACTGGTCGCGGATCGCGGCCATGATGCGCGGGTGCGCGTGGCCGTGGGTAGTGACCCACCAGCTCGAGATCGCGTCGATCCAGCTATTGCCGTTCTGATCGTAGAGACGCGCGTCTTTGGCGTGCGAAATCAGCGGGATGGCATCGCCGAGTCCGTGCTGGGTGAAGGGGTGCCAGACGGGGGAGGTATCGGCCATATCCTGATTCCGTTCGTGCTGAGCTTGTCGAAGCACCGCTCTTCTTCAGGCGGCGGATAAGAGAAGGACGGCCCTTCGACAAGCTCAGGGCGAACGGTGTTGGATCAAGCGAAGTTGGCGATATCGAAGTTTGCGCTGAACGCGGCGGCAAGCGTTTCGCGCGTCAGCGGATCGACGATCGGCAAGCGGCCGAGGCGGCGGATGCCCGAGATGGCGGCGATGATCGCCTCGCTGTCCTCCATCGCGTCGCCGAGGAAGGCGAGGCCGTGGATCGGGGCGCCGCGCGATTTCAGCGCCTCGATCGTCAGCAGGCTGTGGTTGATCGTGCCGAGGCTGGTGCGCGCGCAGACGATGACAGGGACCTGCCATTTCGCGAAGAGATCGGCGTAGAGCGTGGTGCGCGTCACGGGGACGAGCGCGCCGCCGGCGCCCTCGACGATCAGGTCGCCGGGGGGCGGGGCGAGCGTTTCGAGGTCAATGTTAACGCTGTCAATTTCGGCGGCGAGATGCGGCGAGGCGGGGGTGACGAGGCGGTAGGTTTCCGGATGGACCGGCACGCCGGCGAGGCGCGCGACGACTTCGCTATCGGTTTCCTCTTCGAGGCCCGACTGGATCGGTTTCCAGTAGGGCGCGCCGGTCGCCTGCGCCAAAGCGGCGGAAAATATAGTTTTTCCGATACCCGTGTCGGTGCCGGTGACGACGAAGCGCGTCATGCCGCGGCCATCGCTTGGGCCAGTGCATCAGCCATATCGTCAATGTTAGCTTCGTCAACATTGAGCGTGATTGCGAGGCGCAGCCGCGCGGTTCCCTGCGCCACGGTCGGCGGCCGGATGCCCCGAATGTCGAAACCGGCGTCGCGCAGATTGGCCGCGATACGCATCGTCCGGTCGTTGTCGCCGATGATCACGGGCAGGATCTGGGTGCCGCTGGCGGGGATACCGAGCGGAACAAGACGCTCGGCGGCGTGGCGGACGAGGCCGTGGAGGCGTGCCTGCCGCTCGGGCTCGTTCGCGACGATCTCGATTGCCTGGCGGACGAGCCACGCCATCAGCGGCGATGGCGCGGTCGAGAAGATGAAGGGGCGGCCGCGGTTGATGAGGAAGTCGCGGGCGACCGCAGGGGCGCAGAGCAGCGCGCCCTCGGCGCCGAGCGCCTTGCCGCAGGTGTGGAGGGTGATGAGGTTGTCGCGGCGCGCGAGGCCGTGCGCGAGGCCGCCGCCGCCGGCGCCGAAAACGCCGGTTGCATGCGCCTCGTCAACGACGAGTATGGCGTCGTGACGCTCGGCGACTTCGGCGAGCTGGGCGAGCGGGGCGCGGTCGCCGTCCATCGAATAAAGGCTCTCGACCGCGATCCACGGCGTGCCCGCGCCGCCGCCGGCGCGCCAGCGCGCGATGACGTCGTTGAACGCCTGCGCATCATTGTGCGCGGCGGCGATGGTCCCGGCGCGGCCGAGCTTCATGCCGTCGTGCGCACTCGCGTGGATCAGCTCGTCATGGACGACGAGGTCGCCGCGCTGCGGCAGCGCGGCGAACAGCGCGGCGTTGGCGGCAAAGCCGGTGGCGAAGAAGAGCGCCGCCTCGCTGCCATAATGGCGTGCGGCATGCGCCTCGAGCGCTTCATGCTCTTCGTGATTGCCGCGGAGCAGGCGCGAGCCGCCCGACCCCGCGGGCAGGCCGCGTTCGATACCCGCGGCGAGCGCGGTTCGCAGCGCTTCGCTATCGGCGAGGCCGAGATAGTCGTTCGAGGCGAAATCGCGGCCGGCGCGCGGCGCGAGGGTGCGGCGGCGGCCTTGGGCTGCCAGCGCGTCGAGGTCCCTGCGATGCGCGGTGAAGGGAGAGTTCGCCACATTTCCTCCTTGTTTGTCCGTCCCTTGCGTGCCGTCTTCGGCTCCGCGGAAAGGACAATGTCTGTCAGGCCGCGCGATCGCGGCGGATCGCCTGCCGTTCCTCGCCGGTCAAGCGGTGCGGGGTTGCGACCGGTTCGAGCGTTGCCGCGTCGAACAGCGCCGATCGTCGCCGGTCGCCCGAGACGATATCCTTGATCGCCCGCCAGAAAAAACGGCGCATCAGGGTGAACATGGTCATTTCGGGCAAGCCGCTGGTATCGCCGATTCCGTCCTTTGTGAAAAGATGCCCGCGCAGCGGTCCGACCCGGTCGCGCGTTGCGGGGTCGCAGGCGGCGAGCTGGATCGTGATGAAGGGGAGTTTGCCGTTCTTGTAGCTGTTGAACAGCGGCAGGCGGCAGCATGCCGCATACCAGCGCAAGGTCGGCCCATCGGTCAGGTGAAGGCAGGCGAGGCTGTCGCGGCCGCTGTCGATCCGCATGCGCGCGCAGCGTGTCTGGTAGAGCGGCGTCCCGCCGTGCTGGTCGAGAATGTGCGCGTGGCCGAGGTGGTGGGTGAGGTCCTGGCAATCGCCGCAGTGGCAGACGACATGGTCGCCCTGATCCGCGCCGACATCGAGCAGCATTCCCGAAACGGTGCCGCAGTCGCAGGCGAAGGATAGGTCGGATGGTGTCATCGTACGTCCCTAGCTCCTTGCCCGCGATTGCGGAAGCGTGTCGGGAAGGGCGGGGTTGGCAGTCATAATTGCTATTCCAATCCTCCCTGTCGCGAAGCGATGGGGAGGTGGGCAGCGCCCTTCGGCTGCCTTGCAGGCGCTCAGGATAAACTGCGCCTTTGGCGCAGCGCTGACGGAGGGGCAAATAACGCGACGTCGCTGCCCCTCCACCATTCGCTTCGCGAACGGTCCCCCTCCCCATGGCCTGCGGCCACAGGGAGGATAATCCGTCAGTTCTTCGCCTTGTCGACCAGCTTGTTCTTGGCGATCCACGGCATCATCGCGCGCAGCTCGGCGCCGGTCTTTTCGATCGGGTGCGCGGCGGCAGCCTTGCGGCTCGCCTTGAGTTCGGGCTGGCCGGCCTGGTTGTCGAGCACGAAGTCCTTGACGAAGCGGCCCGACTGGATGTCCTCGAGGACGCGCTTCATTTCCTTCTTCGTTTCCTCGGTGATGATACGCGGACCCGTCTTGATGTCGCCATATTCGGCGGTGTTCGAGATCGAGTAGCGCATGTTCGCGATGCCGCCTTCATAGAGGAGGTCGACGATCAGCTTGGTTTCGTGGAGGCATTCGAAATACGCCATTTCGGGGGCGTAACCTGCCTCGACCAGCGTTTCGAAGCCAGCCTGGATCAGATGGGTGACGCCGCCGCAGAGCACCGCCTGTTCGCCGAAAAGGTCGGTTTCGCACTCTTCCTTGAAGGTCGTTTCGATAATCCCGCTGCGGCCGCCGCCGACCGCCGAAGCGTAGGACAGCGCGAGCGCCTTGGCGTGGCCGTTGCCGCTGTTGCCGCTGGCTTCCTGCGCGACCGCGATCAGGCAGGGGACGCCGCCACCCTTCTGATATTCGCTGCGCACGGTGTGGCCCGGACCCTTGGGCGCGACCATGAAGACGTCGATGTCGGGGCGCGCGTCGATCAGGCCGAAGTGGATGTTGAGGCCGTGCGCGAAAGCGAGCGCGGCGCCGGGCTGCATGTTCGGGCCAAGGTCGTCGGCATAGATTTTTGCCTGATGCTCGTCGGGGGCGGCGACCATGATGACGTCGGCCCACTCGGCCGCTTCCTTGTTCGACAGCACCTTGAAACCGGCGTCTTCGGCCTTTTTCGCGGTCGCCGAGCCGGGACGGAGCGCGATCGCGACGTCGCGCACGCCGCTGTCGCGGAGGTTCTGCGCATGGGCGTGGCCCTGGCTGCCATAGCCGACGATGGCGACCTTCTTGCCCTTGATCAGTTCCTGGTCGGCGTCGCGATCGTAATAAACCTGCATTGGAAAACCCCTTCTAGTCCTGTGGCCCCGCGAGGGGGTGATTTGGTGTGGGAGAGTGGGCCGAAGCCCGATGTTAACGGTGTTACAGCGCCTCCGACCCGCGGGCGATAGCGACGACGCCGGTGCGGCCGACCTCGACCAGCCCGCATTCGCGCATCAGCGCGATGAAGCGGTCGACCTTGTCGCTCGTCCCGGTGATTTCGAAGATGAAGCTCGTCAGCGTCGTGTCGACGACCTTGGCGCGGAACACGTCGGCCATGCGCAGCGCCTCGATCCTTTTGTCGCCCGTGCCCGCGACCTTCACCAGCGCGATCTCGCGTTCGACATGCGCTTCGCCCGCGTCGTTGAGATCGACGACGCGGTGGACGGGAACGAGGCGTTCGAGCTGCGCTATGATCTGGTCGATGATCGGCGGCGGCCCGGAGGTGACGATCGTGATGCGCGACAATGCGTGGTCGGCGGTGATGTCCGCCACGGTCAGGCTTTCGATATTATAGCCGCGCGCGGTGAACAGCCCGGTGATCTTGGCGAGCACCCCGGCCTCGTTATCGACGGTGATGGCGAGCACATGGCGCTCGCCGGCTTCGGTCTTGATTTTCATGTCAGGGCCTCGGGGCTGGGAGGTCGATTTTGACCGCGTGCGTTTGGACGGGCATCGTGAAAAGTGCGATGACGGCCATTACACCCACCGCAGCGGCAACTGCGGCCCAGCCATATTGTTCGCGCCTGCGCTCGCGCACGACCTGACAGACGCAATAGATAGCGACGCAAAGGAGCACCAATGTGGTCAAAATTTGCGATTGCGAGTGATCCATCACACCAGTGCCTTGGCTTCGTCGTCCATCGTGCCGGTGACGTCGCTCGGCTGGAGGATCATGTCGGTGTGCGCCGCGCCCGAGGGGATCATCGGGAAGCAGTTGGCGAGCTGGGCCACGCGGCAGTCGACGATCACCGGACCCGGGGTCTCGATCATCGTCCGGATACCGTCTTCCAGTTCGCCGAGCGTGTCGATGCGCAGGCCCGTCCACCCGTAAGCGTCCGCGAGCTTCACGAAATCGGGCAGGCTGTCCGAATAGCTGTTCGAATAGCGGCTTTCATAGGTCAGTTCCTGCCACTGGCGGACCATGCCCATCCACTGATTGTTGAGGATGAAGATCTTCACCGGCAGGCGGTATTGCGCGACCGTGCCCATTTCCTGGATGTTCATCTGCAGGCTGGCTTCGCCCGCGATGCAGATGACGAGACGGTTCGGGTGCGCGATCTGCGCGCCGACCGCGGCGGGGAAGCCGTAGCCCATCGTGCCGAGCCCGCCCGAGGTGAGCCAGCGGTTCGGGGCCGCGAAACCGAAATGCTGCGCTGCCCACATCTGGTGCTGGCCGACCTCGGTCGTGATGATCGGGTCGCGGCCGCGCGTCGCGTCGAACAGCGCCTTCACTGCACGCTGCGGCATGATTTCGGCGCCGGCTTCCTTCTTTTCGGGGAAGTCGAGGCAGCGCGTCGCGCGCCAGCCGTCGACGCGGCGCCACCATTCGCCCAAGTCGCGCGCGGCATGGCCGCCGGCCTGCCAGCCCGCGATGATCGCATCGAGCGCGCGCCCGGCGTCGCCGACGATCGCGAGGTCGACGGGGACGATCTTGTTGATCGAGCTGCGGTCGATATCGATGTGGATCTTCTTCGCCTCGGGCGCGAAGGCGTCGAGGCGGCCGGTGACGCGGTCGTCGAAGCGCGCGCCGACCGCGATGATCAGGTCGGCGCGGTTCATCGCCATGTTCGATTCATAGGTGCCGTGCATGCCAAGCATGCCGAGCCATTTCGGATCGTCGGCGGGGAAGGCGCCGAGGCCCATCAGCGTCGAGGTGATCGGTGCGCCGGTGAGCGAAACGAGCTGGCGCAGGGCGGCGCTCGCATCGGGGCCGGCGTTGATCACACCGCCGCCGGTGTAGAAGACGGGCCGCTCGGCTGCGGCGATCATCGCGACCGCCGCCGCGATCGCGTCGGCGTCGGGCTCGACCTGCGGGCGATAACTGTGATGCTCGATCTTTTCGGGCACGCTGTAGGTGCCGGTCGCGACCTGCACATTCTTGGGAATGTCGATCACCACCGGGCCGGGCCGGCCGTGGGTCGCGATATGGAACGCCTCGTGCATGATCGGGCCGAGGCGGTCGGGGTCCATCACGAGATAATTATGCTTGGTGCAGTGGCGCGTGATGCCGACCGTGTCGCATTCCTGGAACGCGTCGGTGCCGATCAGCGTCGTCGGGACCTGTCCCGTCAGCACCACCATCGGAATGGAATCGAGCAGCGCATCGGTGATGCCGGTGACGGCGTTGGTCGCGCCGGGCCCCGAGGTGACGAGCACGACGCCGGGCTTGCCCGTCGAGCGCGCATAACCTTCGGCCGCGTGCGTCGCCGCCTGTTCGTGGCGGACGAGGATGTGCTTGATCGTCGGGTGTTTGAAGAGCGCGTCATAGATCGGAAGGACTGCGCCGCCCGGATAGCCGAACACCGTGTCGACCCCGAGGTCGACCAGCGCCTGAACCACCATGTCGGCACCGCTCATTTCCGTCACGACGAAACTCCTTCCAGCAATAAAAAAGGCAGCGCTTGTGCGCTGCAACAGGATGCGGGCAATAGGTGTATGATTCTATCCTGTCAACAGCTTATGACGTAATATTATTGCTAATTCGTTGATAGAATCGATGTTTAGTGACTCGGTGTGACGCGGCCACCCGGCGGGGGGCTGGTGGCGAAACCACGTATATTGGCGCTTTGCATATTGGCGCGTCGCTGCTTGTGCCGCTTCGAGCGCCCCGGCACGGCCGATCTCGCCGCGCAGGTGGCTGGCGATCTGCGGGACGCCGATCGCGCGCATCGCGGGGAGATCGGGGTCGAGGTGGCGGGCGAGGAGGGTTTCGGCCTCCGCGACGGCGCCATGGTCGAACATCTGGACGAGGCGTGCGTCGCAGCGGTCGCGGAGCCAGTCGCGCGGGGGCAGGAGGACCAGCGGGGCGAGCGCGACGGCGTCCGCGATGCCGCCCGCGCGCGCCTGCTGCCAGTCGGCAAGGGTACGGCCGGTCGCGCGCACGACCTCGAGCGCACGCGCGACGCGGGTGGTGTCGGCAGGATGGAGGCGCGCCGCAGCTTCGGGGTCGAGTCCGGCCAGCGCGGCATGGGCTTGGGCGACGGGCATCGCGCGTACCGTCTCGCGAATTCGGGGATCGATCTGAGGCACCGGGGCGATGCCGGTGAGCAGGGTGCGGAAATAAAGGCCGGTGCCGCCGACGAGGATCGGCACGTCGCCGGCTTCGTGCGCCGCGGCGATGGCGGCGCGCGCTTCATCGGCCCAGCGCGCGGCGTTGTGGGGCTCGGCGGCGTCGACATGGCCGAAGAGGCGGTGGGGGACGCCGTCCATCTCTGTGTCGGTCGGGCGCGCCGAGAGAATGGCGAGGTCGGCGTAGACTTGGCTCGCGTCGGCATTGATGACCGTCCCGTTCCCGAGCGATTTCGCGAGCGCGACCGCCAAAGCGCTCTTGCCGCTTGCGGTCGGTCCGGCAATAAGTGCGAGAGGCGGCCTGTGCGCCGAAGAGATCAAAGGAGATGCCATGTTCGTCGCGACGCTGATAGCAGCCGGGAAGCTGACCGACGAGGTGGTTCGCGAAGGAATAGACAGGCTCGCCGCGACGGGGCACGACGTCGGCGCGCCGCACTGGCTCGACGAGCATGACGCGGCCGATATCGTCTTTCACGGCAGCCTGGTGAGCGCGCGCAAGGAACTGGCGCTGATGGACCATGGCGCGCTCGACATCGTCGTCCAGCCGCTCGGCGACCGGACCAAGAAGCTGATCATCGCCGACATGGATTCGACGATGATCACCGTCGAATGCATCGACGAACTCGCCGATTATGCGGGGCTGAAGCCGCAGATCGCCGCGATCACCGAGCGCGCGATGCGCGGCGAACTCGATTTCCGCGCGGCGCTGGAGGAACGCGTCGGACTGCTCGCGGGGATGCCCGAGTCGACGCTGGTCGACTGCCGGATGGAGCGCGTGCGGCTGACCCGCGGCGCGCGGACGCTGGTACAGACGATGAAGGCGCATGGCGCGCACTCGATCCTGATCTCGGGCGGCTTCACCGCCTTTGCCGGGCCGGTGGGCGAGGCGATCGGGTTCGATAAGGTCGTCGCGAACGAGCTGGAGATCGCGGGCGGTAAGCTGACCGGCAAGGTGCGCGAGCCGATCGTCGACAGCGCGACGAAGCTGGAGACGCTGAAGGCCGAGGCGGCGAAGCACGGGCTGCCGCTCGCCGAGACGCTGGCGGTGGGTGACGGCGCGAACGATATTCCGATGATTACCTCGGCGGGGCTGGGGATCGGTTACTATCCGCATCCCGCGGCGGGCGAGGCGGCGGCGGCGGTGATCCGGCATCATGACCTGACGGCCTTGTTGTGGGCGCAGGGTTATCCGCGGCGGAGCTGGGTGCTGGGGTAGGGC
>NZ_DASWTD010000433.1:0-12291 GCF_036402335.1 Sphingopyxis sp.
AACGGCGGCCCGGCAGGGCAGGTGAGGGCGGTGCCGCGATGGCGCCGCCCTTGTCCTATGCGCGGGCCGTGCCTATACAGATTGCAGAAGAACGACACGGCTGCATATTGCAGGAAAGGCCCGCATGTCCGGTAACATCGATCTCGAAGCATTGTGCCACGAAAAGGGACTGCGTATCACCGAGCAGCGCCGCATCATTGCGCGCGTGATCTCGGATTCGGAGGATCATCCCGACGTCGAGACGCTCTATGAGCGCGCGTCCAAGCTCGACAGCGGTATCTCGATCGCGACCGTTTACCGCACCGTCCGTCTGTTCGAAGAAGCCGGCATTCTCGATCGCCACGATTTTGGCGACGGTCGCTCGCGCTACGAAGCCGCGCCCGAGGCGCATCACGACCATCTGATCGATGTCGAAACGGGCAAGGTGATCGAATTCGTCGATCCCGAGCTCGAGGCGTTGCAGAAGGTGATCGCCGAACGGCTTGGCTTCCGCCTCGTCGACCACCGCATGGAGCTTTACGGTGTCGCCATCGATCGCAAGCGCGACTGATCGCAGCGCGATTACCTGGCGGACGGTCGCCCGTCTCGCCCTGATGGTGCTGGCGCTCCTTTTCCTGATCGTCCCGCATCTCTTCTATCGCGCCGTCGGTCGCCCGTCGCCGATGGTCATGGCATTTATGAACGCGGCGGGCTGGATCGCCGGTCTGCGGATCCGGACGACGGGGACGCGGCTCCGGCGCAATGTGCTGTTCGTGTCGAACCATGTCAGCTGGCTCGACATCCTCGCATTGGGCGGCGCGGCACGCTCGGCCTTTGTGTCGAAGGCCGAGGTCGGGACCACGCCGCTCGTCGGCTGGCTCGCCGACCAGAACCATACCGTCTATGTCCAGCGCGAGGCGCGACGCGAGATTCACAACCAGGCGAACGACCTGCGCAACGCACTCGCGCGCGGCCGTCCGGTGACGCTGTTTCCCGAGGGCACGACGGGACCGGGCGACGGCCTGCTGCCTTTCCGCGCCTCGCTGTTCCAGGCGGTGATTCCGACCCCGCCGAACCTACGCGTACAGCCGGTGTTCCTCGATTACGGACATGAGGCGAACGATATCGCGTGGCTCGATCCCGAATCCGGGCTCGGCAATTTCAAGCGGCTGCTCGCACGCAAGCGTCCGGTTCATCTGACGATCCACTATCTCGACCCGCTCCCCGACATCGTCGAAGGCGACCGCAAGCTGCTCGCCGAGGCGGCGCGCGCGACGATTGCGGCGGAAATTGCGCGGTCTTCCGCCCGCGCGTCGCTTCGCCTATAGCGCGCCGATGAAATCCGACTCTCCCAAGACCTTCCACGTCAAATCCTTCGGCTGCCAGATGAACGTCTATGACGGCGAGCGCATGGCCGAGATGCTGGGCGCCGAAGGCTATGTCGCCGCCGCCGATGGCGCCGACGCCGATCTTGTCGTGCTCAACACCTGCCACATCCGCGAAAAGGCGGCCGAAAAGGTCTATTCGGACATCGGCCGGCTGAAGCGCGCCGACGGTAGCACGCCGACGATCGCGGTCGCGGGCTGCGTCGCGCAGGCGGAGGGCGCCGAGATCGCGCGCCGCGCGCCTTCTGTCGATGTCGTCGTCGGGCCCCAAGCCTATCACCGTCTGCCCGATCTGATTGCGCGCGCCGAAAAGGGCGAGAAGGCGATCGACCTCGACATGCCGCTCGAAAGCAAGTTCGGCGCGCTGCCGAAGCGCGCCGGCGGCCAGCGCCCGACCGCCTTCCTGACCGTGCAGGAAGGCTGCGACAAATTCTGCACTTACTGCGTCGTGCCCTACACCCGCGGCGCCGAGATCAGCCGGCCCTTCGTGGACCTCATCGCCGAGGCGCGTGCGCTCGTCGCCGGCGGCGTCCGCGAAATCACCTTGCTCGGCCAGAACGTCAACGCGTGGGACGGCGAGGATGACAAGGGCCGGGCGATCGGCCTCGACGGACTGATCCGCGAACTCGCGCGCGAGGACGGGCTCGAACGCATCCGCTACACCACCAGTCACCCCAACGACATGACCGACGGGCTGATCGCCGCGCATGGCGAGGTCGACAAGCTCATGCCCTTCCTCCACCTGCCGGTGCAGGCCGGCAGCGATCGCATTCTCGCGGCGATGAACCGCAGCCACAGCGTCGAGAGTTATCTGAAGGTCATCGAGCGTGTTCGTGCGGTTCGCCCCGACATCGCGATCTCGGGCGACTTCATCGTCGGTTTCCCCGGCGAGACCGACGCCGATTTCGAAGCGACGCTCGATATCGTCCGCGCGACTAATTACGCGATGGCGTACAGCTTCAAATATTCGCGCCGCCCGGGCACTCCCGCCGCAACGATGGAGGGCCAGATCGACGAAGCGGTATTGAACGACCGTCTCCAGCGCCTGCAGGCGTTGCTCAACGAACAGCAGCAAGCATTCAACGAAGCCAGCCTCGGCCGCACGACGCGCCTGCTCCTCGAACGCAAGGGCAAGCTCGACGGCCAACTGATCGGTAAATCGCCGTGGCTCCAGTCGGTGCATGTCAGCGCGCCGGGGCTCAAGATCGGCGACATGGTCGATGTGCGGATTACCTCCGCCGGCCCGAACAGCCTCGGCGCCGATGCGTTGATGGAAGAAGCCGCCTAGTGCCAGCGACGGAAGCTGTCTCCGCGAAGACACACTCCGTCTCCTTCCGTCGTATTCCAGCCTGCAAGTGATGGACTCCCGTCTTCGCGGGAGTACAGTCCTGTTCTCGATCGAAGGAGCCCTGCCCATATGTCCAAACGCCCGCTGACCGCCTCCGCCCCCGCCGAACCCGGCGACCGCGTCCGGTTGACGGCGGAATTCGAGCGAACGCAGCTGTTGGGCATCTTGTTTGGCGAATTCGACCGCAACCTCGTCGCGATCGAGAACCGCCTCGGCGTCTATATTTCGGCGCGTGGCAACCGCGTGCAGATCGAGGGGGAGGCCGAGGCCGCGGCGCGCGCCCGTGACGTGCTCGTCGATCTCTACAATCGTATCGAGCAGGGGCAGGAGGTCGATGCCGGCATGGTCGACGGCGTGATCGCGATGTCGGCGCAGCCTACGCTCGCGGGAATCATTCGCCACGACAAGGATGAAGCGCCGCCGATCATGATCCGGACGCGCAAAAAGACGATTGTCCCGCGCGCGCCGTCGCAGGTTCCCTATATGCAGGCGCTCGCGCGCGACGACGTGATTTTCGCGCTCGGTCCGGCGGGCACCGGCAAGACCTATCTGGCCGTCGCGCAAGCCGTGGCGCAGCTCATCACCGGCAGCGTCCAGCGCCTGATCCTCTCGCGTCCGGCGGTCGAAGCGGGCGAAAAGCTCGGCTTCCTTCCCGGCGACATGAAGGAAAAGGTCGATCCCTATCTGCGCCCGCTCTACGACGCGCTCCACGACTGCCTGCCCGCCGAACAGGTCGAGCGCCGCATCGCGAGCGGGGAGATCGAGATCGCGCCGCTCGCCTTCATGCGCGGGCGCACGCTCGCCGATGCCTTCATCATCCTCGACGAGGCGCAGAATACGACGATCCCGCAGATGAAGATGTTCCTCACCCGCTTCGGCATGAACAGCCGGATGGTGATTTGCGGTGACCCCAAGCAGGTCGACTTGCCGATCCCGGCAACTTCGGGTCTCGCCGACGCGGTCGGCCGGCTCGAAGGGCTGGAGGGGATCAACGTCAGCTATTTCACCAGCGCCGACGTCGTGCGCCACCCGATCGTCGGGCGGATCGTCGACGCCTATGAGGGGCCGGGTAGCTAAGGCCCGCCGTCAGCCCGCCTTTCGCCCGAACATTCGCCTGACGCCGAAGCCGGTCGGTTGCGCCGGCGGGGGCGCTCCCGGCTGCGAGTTTCGCGCGCGCACCTCGAACCGGCCGCCGATGCCTTCGGCCATCGCGCGCTTCGCCTGCCATTCGTCGATCAGCTCCTGGCGTTCGCTCGTGGCGGCAGGCATCAGGTCGGCGGGCGGCGAGCGATCGTCGAATACGCGCTCGCGCGGGACATAGCTCTCCGCCTGAAAACCATATTCGCGGTGAAGCAAGGGCTCGAGCTCGTAAAGCGCCACATCGTCGTCGCTCGCGGAAATGTGGCGAACGCGGTACGATACGCTGTGATCTTCGGGTCCGAAGGTGTCGTTGTCAGGAATGATATAGCCGTTCGAGGTCGTCGCGACGCGCAGGAAGGCAAGGATCGTCTCGAAATTCGCGGCCCACGGCAATTCGCTCGGCTCGATACGGATTTCGCGGTCGATGAAATGGCCGGCACCGAAGGTGCGAATGCCTGCGAGTGCCTTGCCGTTCGGTCCTTCCCCGCCGCTATAAAGATAGGGGTGGACATAGAGCGGCCCCGGCGCGCTGCCCGCGGCAAGCGCGTCGAACATCTCCCCAGGGATCAACTGGTCGCTCTGCGTCCAGTGGACGACGCTCGCCGGAACTTCGTCCATCGCGAGGCGTGACAGCAGCGCGCAGGCTTCCAGCCGGCGGATGAACTGCGGCAGCGTCGCGCCCGGTTTCTGATAACCGATCTGCGCCAGCATCCGGTCGATGTCGGGCGTCGACGGGATCGTGCCCTCCGATACGCCGATCAGGATATGCGATTTGTGCCGCATCAGCCGCTCGCCCATTTCGGGACAATAGAGGCGCGTGATCGCCGAACTCATCGCCGGCTTGAACACTTCGGCCTTGGCCGGTGCCGCCACATATTCGAGTGTGACCATCAACTCGCCGCCGCCGAACAGGCGATAAAAGACCCCGGGTCTCGCTTCGACCAGATTATAGCCCACGCCCGTGCGCGCGGTCTCGATCTGCACAAAGCTGCGCATCACGGCTTCGAGATGGCGGACGGGTGCGTCGAACAGCAGCGCCGACTGGATATCATGAGGGAAGGGCATGGCGGGCTCGCGGTGGTTGGTCGATGCCCGCTTATCGCGCGCCCGACTTGAACTTTGGTTAATATCTGCGCCCCAGCCGGCCGGGCGGGTCCGCCCGATTTGCCCTCATAATACGCAAACGATTCTCAATAGCATAATGCTTGACCCCTTGCTTCTGCGCGCCTAGAGCGCCGCTATTGCGAATCAATCGCAATCTATAAGGGGAAGACATTTGATCACGCAGCCTTCGTTGTCCGCCACCCGCCTTGCCGCAGGTACCGCGCTGGGCCTTGTGCTCGCCGCTGTTGCTCCGCCGGCCTTTGCGCAGGACAATGACGGCGACTATTGGGCCGCCCGCAAGAACCAGATCGTCGTCACCGCGACGCGCACCGCCGTCCGGGCGGAGGATGTGCCCGTCACCGTGACCGTCAAGACCGACGAGCAGATCGCCGACGAACTCGTCACCGACATCCGCGACCTCGTCCGCTTCGAACCCGGCGTCAGCGTCCAGCGCCAGCCCGCGCGCTTCGGTGCCGCGCTCGGCGCCACCGGCCGTGCCGGCAACGACAGCTTCAATATCCGGGGCATCGGCGGCAACCGTGTGCTGATCCAGGTCGATGGCGTCCGCGTTCCCGACGGCTTCAGTTTCGGCGCGCAGGCATCGGGGCGCGGCGACTATGTCGACCTCGGTCTCGTCAAATCGGTCGAGATCCTGCGCGGTCCGTCGTCGGCGCTCTATGGCAGCGACGGCCTAGCCGGCGCGGTCAGCTTCATTACGTCCGACCCGTCGGACTTCCTCGAGCCGGGCAAGAATGTCGGCGGCCTCCTCCGTGCCGGTTACAGCAGCGCCGACGAGGAGTTCAGCGAGACCGCGATTCTCGCGGGCCGCAGCGGCGACTGGTCGGTCATGGCGGCCTATACCCGCCGCGATTACAAGGAACTGGAAAATCAGGGCAGCCTCGGGGACGAAAACGGCACCGGCGCCACCCGAACGCGTGCCAATCCGCAGGACGGCCGCTCGGACGCCGCGCTGGCGCGCATCGTCTACGATCCCGCAAACGGCCACAAGCTGCGCCTGACCGGCGAGTATCTCGACACGCGCCTCTATACCAACGCGCTGAGCGGCTTGGGACCGAACGGCCTTGGCGCGACCGTCGACCGGCTCGAAGGTTTCGATACGGGAGAACGCAAGCGCGTCTCGTTCGACTGGAGTTGGGAAGGCGAGGGGGCGATCGATTTCGCGCGCGTCGCGCTTTACTGGCAGGATGGCGAGGACCGGCAATATACCGAGGAAGATCGCACGCCATCGCTCGATCGCACGCGTCTCAACACCTTCGAAAACCGCGTTTTCGGCGCATCGGCCGATGCACGCGCCGATTTCACGACCGGCGCGATCACGCACCGCCTCGTCTTCGGTGGCGACATCAGCAAGACGCGTCAGCGTGGCCTGCGCGGCGGCACCGTTCCGCCGGCGGGCGAAACCTACCCGACCCGCGCGTTCCCGAGCACCGATTTCACCCGCGCGGGGCTTTTTGTCGGCGACGAAATCGCGATCGCCGACGGGCGTCTGCTGCTCTATCCGGCGCTGCGCTTCGACTGGTTCGACCTGTCGCCCGACAATGACCCGCTGCTTCCGGCCTTCCGGGGTGCCAAGCAGGACGGTTCGCGCGTCTCGCCGAAGTTCGGTGCGGTGTGGAAAGTCACCGATCAGGTCCGGCTGTTCGCCAATTATGCGACCGGCTTCAAGGCGCCCGAACCGGGACAGGTGAACCAGTTCTTCGAAAATCTGACCTCGCCCTTCTTCTCGTATCGTACGCTCCCGAACCCCGATCTCGGCCCCGAACGCAGCGAGAGCTTCGAAGGCGGCGTGCGCTTTTCCAGCGACGCGATCAGCCTCGACGTCACCGGTTTTTCGGCGCGGTACAAGGATTTCATCAGCCAGGAAGAGGTCGGTGGAAGCGGGTCGATCGCCGACCCCATCCTCTATCAATTCGTGAATCTCGATCGCGTCCGGGTCAAAGGGGCCGAGGCGCGGTTCGAGGGGCGAGCGTCGTCCGGCCTGTATACGACGCTCGCCCTATCCTATGCGAAAGGCGACATCATCGATCCCGAGGGTGTCCGCTCGCCGCTCGACTCGATCGATCCGCTGAAGCTTGTCGCCGGGGTCGGCTACCGCGAGCGCGAAGGGCGCTTCGGCGGCCAGATCGTCATGACGCACGCCGGCCGCAAGGAAGCGTCGCGCACGACGGGGCTCTGCACCCCCGAATGCTTCCGTCCCGACGCCTTCACCATCCTCGATGCGACCGCCTTTGCGCGTATAACCGATGGGCTGACCCTGCGCGTCGGCGTCTTCAACATCCTCGACAAGAAATACAGTTGGTGGAGCGACGTGGGCAGGCTCGCGATGACGCGGGTGCCGCCGCCGGTCGGCTCGCCCCCCGGGACGCCGCCGACATTGGCCATTCCCGCGAGCGCTGACGCCTACACCCAGCCCGGCCGCAACGCGAGCGTGTCGCTGAGCTTCCGTTTCTAGAATAACGAAAAGGACTGCATCGATGAAAAATTATCATAGGCTCGCCGCCAGCCTGTTGCTGATCACCGCCGCACTGCCCGTCATAGCTTCGGCCCACCCGCCGATCGCGGCTGAAGCCGCCGCCGCCAATTTCGAACAGGACCGCGCCGACATCCTCGCGATGGCGGGCAATTACCGCGTCAGCTTCAACATGCAGGAATCGACGCGCTGGGATCCGGCCTATGAAGTCCTCGAACCGAAGCGTTCGGGCGGCAACGAGGTCGTGCGCGTGATCGAGGATACGGGCCGCAAGATCAGCCTGCAGCATATGCTCGTCATCACCGGCGACGACGACAAGAGCATGATCATCAAGCATTGGCGGCAGGACTGGGAATATGAGCCCGCCAAGCTGCTCGTCTATTCCGATCGCAACGCGTGGACGTGGGAAGACGTCCCCGAGCGGATGCGCACCGGCCGCTGGTCGCAGACGGTCTGGCAGGTCGACGACAGCCCGCGTTACGGCGGGTGGGGTCAGTTCGAAACGCAGGGCGGCGTCCGCCGCTGGCGCTCGAACTGGACGTGGCGCCCGCTGGCGCGCCGCGATGCCGTGCGGAACCCGGTGTATGACCGCTATCTCTCGATCAACCGCCACCAGCCGTCGCCCGATGGCTGGGTCCATTGGCAGGACAATACCAAGATGGGCACCAAGGACGGCAAGCTGGTGCCGATCGTCCAGGAATATGTCCTCAACACCTATATCAAATATGACCAGTATGACGTGAAGGCGGCCGACGATTATTGGGCCGCGACCAAGGATTATTGGGCAGCGGTGCGCGCCGAGTGGGACCGTGTCGCGACGACCAAGGGCGGCATTGCCATCGACGAAAAAGCCGACACCGGCACCGTGATCAGCGGCCGCCTGCTCGAAATGGCCGACGAGGTTCAGGGCGGGAAGCTGACCACCGCCAAGGCGATCGCCGAGGCGAAGAAGCTGATCGAGGCGAATACGCGGAAGCTTTGATGATCTTCACCATGTGAAGCCCGGAACTGCGGGCGGCCCCGCAAGCGCCGCCCGCGCTTTTGCGGGAAAAGGGGTGTCAGTCCTTCCCGCCGCGCCGGTTATGCCGTAGCAGGCTGTCGCGCAGCCGGACGACCGATTGCTGCACCGGAAAGAAATCGTCCCCGAGCTCCGTTGCATCATACAGGATGCGGCCGGGGTCTCTGGCCAGCACTTCGCGGCCAGCGGGGAGCAGGCTCACCCGGACTTGCCGTTCGTCCGCGGGATTGCGGCGACGCGTCACAAAACCCATCGATTCCAGTTTTTTCAGGATCGGGGTCAGCGTGTTCGATTCCAGGAACAGGCGCTCGCCCAGCTCGCCCACGGTCTGTTCGTTTTCCTCGGCGAGCGCGACCATCGCGATATATTGCGTATAGGTCAGGTCGAATTCATCGAGAATCGGCTTGTATGCGCGGCCGAACGCCAGATTTGCCGAATAGATGGCAAAGCACAGAAAGTCCGAGAGCGATCGGTCCTCGACGGGCGCGGGGGTGGGAGGGGGCATCCTGGTCTCCATATCGGAACGGTATTGTCTATATATATCGTATGCGATTAAATCGCAATGGCACAAGAATCGCGTGCGCGACGACGCCGCTCGCGGGGGGTGACATCATTTGCTAACCGGCGCATGCCAAGCTTCGTCCAATGGTGTAATGGACGCAAGATGCCCTTTCAAAGCCAAGAGGATAGCAGCCAATCGATCGCGTCGTGGCAGTCCACCGCGGCATGCCTCCAAGCCGTCCTCTTGCCGCTCGTCTTCGTCATCCTGCATGGCGCCCTGCTGCTCGCCAGCGGCCGGCATGCCTGGCTCGTCTCGCTCATCTTCCTCACCGCCGCGCCGCTGATGGCCGGTACGGCCTGTCTCTATCGCGCGCGGCGGGACGGCTATGTGCGCGGCTGGATCGCGCTTGCGGTCGCAATGCTGCTCTGGGCGGGCGGCATGGCCGGCAACCTCTACGCGGGCCTGGTGCTCGACAGCTGGTCGGGTGTCGGCGCGCTCAGCATGTTGCTGTTCATCCTTTACGGCGTCCCGATCATCCTCGTCCTCGCCGTCCCCGAGCACGAACATTGGCTGGTGCGCCTGATCGATGCGGGGCTGGCGCTCGGTCTCGGCTATCTGTTCTTCCGTCACACCTTTGCTTTCGCCACCATGGCGGATGCAAGCCCCGAAAATGTCGGCCGCCTGCGGTCGATGTTCGATATCGAAAACCTGTTCATCGTGCTGTTTGCGCTGATCCGGTTTCACGCCAGCGCCGATCCCGCGCAACGTCGCTTCTTCGGCAGCCTCGCCATTTATGCCATATTGTATCTCGCGACCGCGGCCTTCATCAATCACCTGCATTCGGACGTCTATTACGGGCAATGGCCCGACATCGCGATCGGGCTGCCGTTCCTGATGCTCGGCGGGCTCGCGCTGGCCGATGCGGGGGCGGGAGACGCGGCCTCGCGCGCATCGCTCTCGTTCGAACAGGCAGTGCGGGTGGGCGGTCCGCTGATGCTGCCGGCAATGCTTCTGATCGTGTCGGCGGTGCTGGTCCGCTCGAGCCCGGTCCATGCCATCGCGGGCTGCGCTGCGGCGATCCTCGGCTATGGCTTTCGCAATATCTTCGTACAGATCCGCAGCCTGAACGCGCACGACCAGCTCGAGCGCCTGACGCTCGTCGATGCGCTGACCGGTCTTGCGAACCGGCGCCAGTTCGACGCCAGCCTGCGCCGCGAATGGCTGCGCGCGCATCGTACGGGGGAGGGGCTGGCCCTGCTGATGATCGACGTCGATCATTTCAAGCTGCTCAACGACAGTTTTGGCCATCCGGTCGGCGACCGGCGGCTGCACGATGTCGCACAGGCGCTCGCGGCGTGCGCGACACGCGCATCGGACATTGTCGCGCGCTACGGCGGCGAGGAATTCGCGGTGATCCTGCCTGCGGTAACGCCCTCGCAGGCGATGCTGCTCGCCGAAACGATGCGCGGTACGGTCGAACGGCTCGACCTCCGGTCACCGGCGCCGCTTGGCCATGTGACCGTCAGCATCGGCATCGGTCATATCGACCATGTCGCGGACGGCGACGTCGCGGCGCTGATTGCCGCTGCCGATGCGGCGCTCTACGAGGCAAAGCAGTGCGGTCGCAACCGGACGATGGCGCATCCGGCCGCCACGGAATGATGCGCTATTTCTTCGTCGCACCCTCGACGCTCCAGATTCCGGCGCCGCGGGTCGCGATGAACAGGAAGATGAAGCAATAGAGGATGATCGTCTCGCCGCCGTTGACGATCGGATAAAGCCCTTGAGGCGCGTGTGCGGTCCAGTAACCGACGGCCGACATGCCGCTGGCGACGAACGCTGCGGGGCGGGTGAACAGGCCGACGACGATCAGGCCGCCGGCGATCAGCTCGATCGTCCCCGCCGCCTGCAGCATCGGGTTCAGTGGCATCGGAAAGGCGACGGGGAAGTTGAAGAATTTCTGCACGCCATGCGCAATGAACAACAGGCCCGCAACGATGCGCAGCAGAGCATAGGCCTGCTCGCCGAAACCATCGAGAAACTTCATGGATTTTCCCCTCCTGCCGAAAGATGGGGTGATGCTAGTGCAGCTTTATGGCCGGTCAAAGCGCATTATGGGAAACGGTGTGTTTCCAGAGTTTTGGTTGGCTTCGCCGGGAAAAAAGTCATCCGCTTTAAAAAAAGATCATGCTGCATGTCACATCCGCGAGCGGGGTCTCGTCATATCGGCACAACCCGCAAAGGAGACATGACATGACCAAGGTAACCGATCCCTACGCCGCCGCGCCGCAGTTGATGAAACAGTGGATGGCCGCAAGCCTTGCGGCAGAAAAGAGCCTCGAGGCGAGCCTGATCGAACTGGTGAAAATCCGCTCGTCGATCCTCAATGGCTGCGCCAACTGCATCAACATGCACACCGTCGAAGCCCGTGCGAAGGGTGAGAGCGAACAGCGCATCTATCTGCTCGCCGCCTGGCACGAAGCCCCCGTCTACACCGACCGCGAGCGTGCCGCGCTCGCATGGACCGATGCCTTGACCACCCTGTCCGCAGGGCACACACAGAAGGTGGCGAAGGACGCGCTCGAAGCTCATTTCACCCCGGAGGAACAGGTGAACCTGACCGTCATGATCAACGTCATCAACGGCTGGAACCGGATCGCGGTCGGTTTCGACCTGTGGTACGAAAACGGCGCACTGAAGGCGGCCTGATGACCCCGGAAGGCATCCCGGGCGCGGTGGATGCGGCGGACGCGGCGACGAGTTTCGACCCGCTGCGTCCGCTCCTCACCCGCGTCGCGTATCGCATGCTCGGCTCGGTTGCCGATGCCGAGGATGTGGTGCAGGATGCCTTCATTCGCTGGCTCGGTACCGACCGCAGCGCAGTGCGCGAGCCTGCGGCCTTTCTCCGCCGCACCGTGACGCGGCTCTGCCTCGACCAGATCAAGTCGGCGCGAAACCGGCGCGAGACCTATGTTGGTCCGTGGCTTCCCGACCCGCTGGTCGAGGAGGAGGAGGAGGATGACGTCACGCTGCCGCTGATGCTCGCGCTCGAACGCCTGTCACCACTCGAGCGGGCCGCCTTCCTGCTCCACGACGTCTTCGGCGTCGGGTTCGAAGAGGTGGCGACGACGATCGACCGCGACCCTGCGGCGACGCGCCAGCTCGCGGCGCGCGCGCGTACCCATGTTCGCGACGCCCGCCCGCGCTACAAGCTCGAAAAGGAGCGGGGGCTCCAGATCGCCGACGCCTTTTTCGCTGCCTCGCGCAGCGGCGACATGCGCGCGCTCGGCGCGCTACTTGCCGCGGACGTTGGCATGTGGGCCG
>NZ_DASWTD010000434.1:0-4077 GCF_036402335.1 Sphingopyxis sp.
CAAATGCCGCCGCCCGCTGCCCCCGGGCCGCGAGATGGCGCTCGTCTGGGACGCGCGCATTTCGCAAGCCGGCGTGCCGGGCCGCACCGCGGGGCGCGACCAGCGCTTCGACCATGACGTCCGCCCCGCCTTCACCGCCAAAATGTCGTGCAGCCGCATCAACCCGCAGGCAGGCTGCAACCCGATCAAGGATGTGACGCTCAGCTTCGCCTCGCCGGTGCCCCGCGAAACGATCCTCGCCGCGACGCTCAGCACCGCCGATGGCAAGACGCTGACGCCGAAGATCGACGACGACGACAAGAACGACGCCTGGCTGACCAGCGTCCGCTTTGCCGGCCCGCTGCCGCAGAATGTCGACGCGACGCTCGTGCTGCCCGAAGGCGTCACCGACCAGAGCGGCCGCAAGCTCCAGAACCAGTCGAATTTCCCGCTGAAATTCCACATCGACCGCGCCCCGCCTTTGGTCAAGTTCGCCGCCGAATTCGGCATCCTCGAAGCGGGCGAAGGCGGCGTGCTGCCCGTCACCGTGCGCGGCGTCGAAAGTTCGCTCGTCCAGGCGAACCTCAAGATGCCCGCGACCGCGCTCAAGGTCGGCGACGACGACGCCGCGATCGCACGCTGGCTGAAACGCGTCGCCGACGCCGACGACACCGATTATCGCGAAGAAAAGAACGCCGCCGGCAAGGAGGTCACCGTCAACTACACCGGCACGAAGTCGGTGTTCGACGGCGCACCATCGGGCGGCGAGCGCCGCGACATGCAGCTCGCCCCCGCCGCGGGCGGCAAGGAGTTCGAGGTTGTCGGCATCCCGCTCGCCGAAAAGGGCTTCCATATCGTCGAGATCGCGAGCCCCGAACTCGGCGCCGCGCTGCTCGGCCGCAAATCGACGCGCTACGTCGCGACCGCGGCGCTCGTCACCAATATGGCGGTGCATTTCAAATGGGGCCGCGAAGGCTCGCTCGCCTGGGTGACCGCGCTCGACACCGGCCTGCCCGTCGCGGGCGCCGAAATCCGCGTGTCGGACAGCTGCACCGGCCGCCTGCTCGCGCGCGGCACCGCCGACAAGGCGGGGCGGCTCGCCTTCCCGTCGGCGCTGCCGCAGCCCGAAACCTATTCGAGCTGCGAAGAAACCCCCGACCCCGCGAGCAGCGAAGGCCATGCGCTGATGGTCAGCGCGCGCTCGGGCGATGATTTCAGCTTCACCCTCACCGACTGGGGCAGCGGCATCCGTCCCTATGACTTCGACCTCCCCTATGGCTGGTCGGAGCGCAACGACATCCTCCACACCGTCTTCGACCGCGCGCTCGTGAAGGCCGGCGAGACCGTCCACATGAAGCACCTGCTGCGCCGCCCGGTCGGCCTTGGTTTCCGCATCCCCGAAGCGCTGGCTGGCAAGCTCCGCCTCGTCCACCGCGGTTCGGATACCGAATTCGAAATGCCCTTCAGCATCACGGCGGCAGGCAGCGGCGAGACGACATGGAACGTCCCCGCTTCGGCGCCGATGGGCGATTATGAGCTCGTCTTCGTCACCAAGGACAAGGATGGCGAGGACAAGACGATCTGGTCGGGCCAGTCGGTCAAGGTCGACGAATATCGCCTGCCGACGATGAAGGCGACGATCACCGGTCCGAAGACTGCGCTCGTGCGCCCCGCTGCGGTGCCGCTCTCGCTCTTCGTCGGTTACCTGTCAGGCGGTCCCGCGCCGAATATCCCGGTCGAACTGCGCACAAGTTTCCGCTCATCCTGGTCGCCGCCCGAGGATTACAAGGATTGGGATTTCGACGGCCAGCCGGTGAAGGAAGGCGTCGTCCAGCTCGACGACAGCGGCGACGAGCCCGCGGCCGAACTGCCGCTCGCGCGCTCGGTTCCGCTCACGCTCGACGCCAATGGCGCCGCGACGGCGAGCGTCACGGTCGACCAGCCGATCACCGAACCGACGCTGATGGCCGCCGAAATGGATTATGAGGACGCCAATGGCGAAACGCTCACGTCGAGCCGCCGCATCACGCTCTATCCGTCGGCCGTCCGCCTCGGGCTCAAGACCGAGGGCTGGCTGATGCGCGACAATGACCTCCGGCTCAATTTCATCGCGCTCGATTTGGACGGCAAGCCGATTTCGGGCCAGCGCGTCTCGGTCGCGCTCTACAACCGCGAGATCATCACCGCGCGGCGCCGCCTGATCGGCGGCTTCTACGCCTATGACAACCAGATGCGCACGACGAAGCTCGACGCGACCTGCTCGGCGACGACCGACAAGCTCGGACGCGCGAGCTGCGCGATGGCGCCCGGCATTTCGGGCGAGGTCACCGTGGTGGCGACGACGCAGGATGCCGATGGCAACGAAGCGCGCGCGGTGCGCTCGGTCTGGCTTGCCGGCGACAATGACTGGTGGTTCGGCGGCGACAATGGCGACCGCATGGACGTGATCGCCGAAAAGCCGCGCTATGTCGCGGGCGATACCGCGAGTTTCCAGGTCCGCATGCCGTTCCGCGAAGCGACCGCGCTCGTCACCGTCGAACGCGAAGGCGTGCTGTCGAGCTTCGTCGTGCCGCTGAAGGGCACCAACCCTGTCGTGAAGGTCAAGCTTCCCGCGACCTATGCCCCCGACGTCTATGTCTCGGTGATGGCGGTACGCGGGCGCGTCACCGGCGGCGAAAGCTGGTTCCGCAAGATGAAGCGCGCGGTCGGCTTCAAGATCGAGAATAGCGAAGGCGCTCCGCCGACGGCATTGGTCGACCTCGCCAAGCCGAGCTACCGGATGGGCATCGCGCGCATCAAGGTCGGCTGGGAAGGCCATCAGCTCGGCGTCAAGGTCAAGGCCGACAAGGAGAAATATTCGGTCCGCGAAACCGCGAAGGCAAGCATCGAGGTCAAGACCCCCGACGGCAAGGCGCCGAAGAACGCCGATGTCGCCTTCGCCGCGGTCGACGAGGCGCTGCTCCAGCTCGCCCCCAACGAAAGCTGGGAAGTGCTGAACGCGATGATGGGCGAACGCACGCTCGACGTGCTCACCTCGACCGCGCAGATGCAGGTGGTGGGCAAGCGCCACTATGGCCGCAAGGCGCTCGAGCCCGGTGGCGGCGGTGGCGGCGACCTGTCGGGGCTGACGCGCGAGGATTTCCGCCCCGTCCTGCTGTGGAAAGGCAATGTCCCGCTCGACAGCAAGGGCCGCGCGACGGTCGACGTGCCGCTCAGCGACAATCTCTCGGGCTTCCGCCTCGTCGCAATCGCGACCGACGGGTCGCAATATTTCGGCACCGGCGAAACCACCGTCCGCACCGTGCAGGACCTTGGCGTCTTCGCCGGCATGCCCGAACTGGTGCGCACCGGCGACACCTACGACGCGCGCTTCACGCTGCGCAACGGCACCGACCAGCCGATGGAGGTCACCGCGACCCCGACACTGTCCCCCGCCGTCGCGACCGCACCGCCGCTCACCGTCACCATTCCCGCGGGCGGAGCGGTGCCGATCAGCTGGTCGATGACCGCCCCTGAACAAACCGGCCCGATCGAATGGACCGTCGATGCGGTGGCCAAGGGCGGCAAGGCCCGCGACCGGCTCGTTTTTGCTCAGACGGTCGAACCCGCGGTGCCGGTCGAGACCTGGGCCGCCAGCCTGTTCCGCGTCGGCCCCGCGACGACGCTGCCGATCGCGATCCCCGCAGGCGCGCTGCCCGGCGGCTACGTCGATATCGCGCTCGCCGGCACGCTCGCGCCGCCGCTGACGGGCGTGCGCGATTATATGAGCGCCTATCCCTATACCTGCTTCGAACAACAGACGTCGCGCGCGGTCGCGCTCGGCGATGTCGGGCGCTGGCAGGCGCTCGCCGGCGCGATGCCGACCTATCTCGACGACGACGGGCTGCTCCGTTACTGGCCCAACGAACGGATGGAAGGGTCGATCGAACTCACCGCCTATGTGCTGAGCGTGACCGCCGCGAACGGCTTCGCGATCCCCGAGGCATCGAAAGCGAAGATGGTGAAGGCGCTGCAGGCGGTGGTCGAAGGGCGGCTGACGCGCGAGGATTTCCGCCCCGTCCTGCTGTGGAAAGGCAATGTCCCGCTCGACAGCAAGGG
>NZ_DASWTD010000435.1:0-3740 GCF_036402335.1 Sphingopyxis sp.
TGGAGATGCCTTCGCCATACATGATGTCGAATTCGACCTGCTTGAACGGCGGCGCGACCTTGTTCTTGACGACCTTCACGCGGGTCGCGTTGCCGACGATTTCGTCGCGATCCTTGACCTGGCCGGTGCGACGGATGTCGAGGCGGACCGAAGCGTAGAATTTGAGCGCGTTGCCGCCAGTCGTGGTTTCGGGATTGCCGTACATCACGCCGATTTTCATGCGCAGCTGGTTGATGAAGATCACCATGCAGCGCGAGCGGCTGATCGAGCCGGTGAGCTTGCGCAGAGACTGCGACATCAGACGCGCCTGGAGGCCGACGTGGCTGTCGCCCATTTCACCTTCGATTTCGGCGCGCGGAACGAGCGCGGCGACCGAGTCGACGACGAGCACGTCGATCGCGTTCGAACGCACGAGCGTGTCGACGATTTCGAGCGCCTGCTCGCCCGTGTCGGGCTGCGACACGATGAGTTCGTCGATGTTGACGCCGAGCTTGCGCGCATAGACGGGGTCGAGCGCATGTTCGGCGTCGACGAAAGCGACGGTGCCGCCGGTCTTCTGCGCTTCGGCGAGCGTGTGTAGCGCGAGCGTCGTCTTGCCCGAGCTTTCGGGGCCGTAGATTTCGATGACGCGGCCGCGCGGCAAACCGCCGACGCCGAGCGCGATGTCGAGGCCGAGCGAGCCGGTCGAGATCGCCTCGACCTGCATGGCTTCCTTCGAGCCCAATTTCATTACCGAGCCCTTGCCGAACGCGCGATCGATCTGCGCGAGCGCGGCGTCGAGCGCCTTCTGCCTGTCCGTGTTGTTCACTGATTTCCCCGATTCGACGAGTGACAATTGTCCGGCCATGACCGTCCCTTTCCAGCTCTAGAGCGACAGCAGAAGCATCGCAACGCCGGAACTATGTGCCACATTTGTTCTCATGGAACAAGAGGAGAACAAAATTAATTCGCTTGAACGAAATGCGCGCTATTCCGAGCCAAAATCTTCGAGAGCGGCCTCGATATCGCTGATCCGGAACGGTTTCGCGATCAACTTGCGATGCGCGTGAGCAGGCGGAATGACGTCGCCCCCGCCCGAGGTGAAAGCAAAGGGAATGCCGCGCTCCGCCAAAGCATCGGCGACCGGCCAGCCCTTTTGATCGCCAAGGTTGATGTCGACGAGCGCACCGCCCAGCGGTTCGGCCGCGATAAAAGCCAGCGCCTCTTCGTTGCTCGTCGCCTGGGCGGGTTCGGGAAGATCGAGCGCGTCGAACATGTCGGCCAGCATCATGCCGATCAACACATCGTCCTCGACGAGCAGAATGCGGCGATTACTGGCCATTTGGCACCCGGTGGGCAGCGTCGTCGAGCGCCGCCGAAGTCGCCTCGGCAAGCTGCGCGACCGAGAAGGGTTTGGGCAGGAAGGCGACGTCGTCGATGTCGATCGACTGCCGGAGCTGCTCCTCGGCATAACCCGACATGAACAGGACCGGCAGGTCGGGCCGCCTGGCGCGCATCGCACGCACCATCGCCGGGCCGTCCATCGTCGGCATCACCACATCGCTGATGATCAAATCGACCTTCTCCATTTGCGCAAACCGTTCGAGCCCCTCTTCACCCTGCGAGGCGGTGACGACGCTGTAACCCGCACGGGCCAGCGCGCGTTCCGCGACGGCGCGCACCATATCCTCATCCTCGACGAGCAGGATCGTGCCAGTACCCCATTGGCTCTTTTTCGGCTTGGCCGGCGGCGGCACAACAACCGGCGCATCGCCATCGGCGCGATGGACGGGCAGATAGATCGAGAAGCTCGTCCCCTGCCCCGGTTTGCTATCGGCAAAGATGAAACCCGCCGACTGCTTGATGATCCCGTAAACGGTCGACAGGCCGAGCCCCGTCCCCTTGCCGACGTCCTTGGTCGTGAAGAAGGGCTCGAAAATCTTTGGCAGCACGTCGGCGGGAATCCCGGTACCCGTATCGCCGACCTTCAGCGCGCAGTAATCGGCAGGCGGCATGAACTCATTGCCCATCTGCCGTACCTCGGCGGCCGATACGGGATAGGTTTCGATCGTCAGCGTCCCCCCGCCCGGCATTGCATCGCGTGCGTTGACCGCGAGGTTGATGATCACCTGCTCGAGCTGCCCCGGATCGGCGCGCACCGCCCCGAGACCGCGACCATGATGCACCGACAGCTGGACGGTCTCACCGATCAGCCGCTTGAGCAGGTGCGACACTTCCGAAATCACGTCGGGTAGCTGCAATATCTGCGGGCGCAGCGTCTGTTGCCGCGAGAAGGCCAGCAATTGCCGCGTCAGGCTGGCAGCGCGATTGGCGTTGCTGCGGATCTGCTGGATATCGTCATAGTCGCTGTCGCCAGGCGTATGGCGCATCAGCATCAGATCGCACGCGCCGAGAACGGCGGTCAGGATGTTGTTGAAATCATGCGCGACGCCGCCGGCGAGCTGGCCGACCGCCTGCATTTTCGATGCCTGCGCGACCTGGCGCTTGAGGCGCGATTCCTCGCTCGAATCCTTGAGGCTGAGCAGCACCGCCGCCTCGCCCAGCCCGCGGACGCCGACGACGCGCATCGACACCGGGTCGCCGCTTTGTCCGGCGAGCCGGATCGACAGATCGCCGCCGACCTGCTGCCCGCTGCTGTGGCGGCGGATCATGTCGGCGAGAGCCCCCTTGTCTTCGCCGACGACGATATCGCCGGGGTAGCGCGGCATCTTGCCCTCGGGCAGGCTTGCGGCACGCACGAAAGCGCGGTTCATGTAAAGGAAGCGCCCGTCGCGATCGACCATCGCGAGACCGAAGGGCAGCAGCGACAGCAAGGTTTCGACATAGGTCTGGGCGGTGCCGCGGTCGGTCGGCCCCATCTCCTCGTCAAGCATCGCGAGCAGCATCGGGGTATTCGCATCGACCGGAGCAAGCGGGATCTGGATCATGCGCACCGGAGTCGCACGATCGCCTTCGCGCGCAAAATAGAGCGCCCCGGCGTCATCGAGCCGGATCATTGGAGCGACGTCGCGGCCGGCATAATGAACCGCGCTATCCTCCCCCAGCGCACGAAGCAGGAAAGCCTGGTTGGCGACGCGGAGCCGCCCTTCGGCGCTGACGAGCGCGGCCATCACCCCGGCATGGCCCAGCGTGCGGCCGGCAGGACCGTCGAGGTGGCGAGTGATTTCGGACGCAAGATCGAGCCGCTCGACCGCCGCGAACCGCCAGACGAGGTAATCCTCGGACTGCCCGGTGCGCGTTACCTGCGCACGCAATTGCAGCGGGCCGACCGCGATATCGTCGGCATGGCCTTCGCCGTCGCGCCAGGCGACGCGGCCGGCGTTTTTCAGCACCTCGGCGCCGCGCCCTTCAAGCGGCAGGCCGGGCGGCGTCACGAAACCGTTGAACCAGGTCCCGAAAAGATCGTTGGCGCAAACCATCCGCCCCGCGCGATCGGTCACCGCGATTGCGACGTCGTCGTGATGGACCGCCTGGCGCAGCATCGTCCAGTCAGGCGCGACCGCCTCGCCGGTCACGGCCGCCGGGAAAAGCCGGCGTGCGAGCAGCACACCGCCCGCGGCAACGGCAAGCCCGGCGAGGAAGCCGACCGCCAGTATCGCATCGCGCGTCGCCCAGAACAGCAGCGCTGCGGACAGGAAAGCCAGCCCGCCAAGCAGCGTCATATCGAGCCGCGACAGCACCGCCGGGGCCCCGAGCGGCCCGGCGGGGCCCGCCCCCCTGATGAAATCACCATCAGCGGA
>NZ_DASWTD010000436.1:0-6090 GCF_036402335.1 Sphingopyxis sp.
CCTCGATCATCAGCTTGGTCCGGCCATACGGGTTCGTCGCGGAGGTCGGGTGTTCTTCGTCGAGCGGCAGATATTGCGGCTGGCCATACACCGTCGCGCTCGACGAGAAGACCAGCGTCTTGACGTCGCAATCGCGCATCGCTTCGAGCAGCGTCAACGTGCCGCGGACATTGTTGTCATAATATCGGATCGGCTCGGTGACCGATTCGCCGACGGCCTTCAATCCCGCGAAATGGATAACAGCCTCGGCGGCATGATCGTTCAGCGCGGTCCGTAACGCGTCGCGCTCGCGGATATCGCCCTGGACAAGAGGGATCAACGTGCCGGTGATCGCCTCGAGCCGGTCCATTACAATGGCGTCGCTGTTCGAAAGATTGTCGAAGCAGACGACCTCGTGGCCGGCTGATACGAGCGCCGCTGCGACATGGCTGCCGATATATCCTGCTCCGCCCGTCAGTAGAATCTTCATCGACGACTCCATTTTCCATTCGCGTGTCGAAGCTGCCTTATCCATTCGGGGCATACGACCAAGCGATTGTTTGGGGAACGGCGCCAGGGCGCCTCCCGTAAGGAACGCCTTCGTCCACACGGGGCCTTGCGGTCCTTATCGAGCGTCCCTGCAAGGGTGGTTCAGCATCGGCGGCGGCAGGCCTGCCGGTTTAACGTTTCGTCCATTCATTCACGTACCAGTTGACGAAAGCCGGAATTCCGATAGCCATCGGAGTTGCCGGAGAAAAACCGAGATCTCGGCTGATGTCTTCGATATCCGCAAAGGTTTGATAAACATCGCCATCTTGCATCGGCAACAGGTTGATTTCGGCTTTTCGACCGCACGCCTCTTCGATCGCACGAATTAGTTGGATCAGTTGCTCGGGACGGTTGTTGCCGATGTTGTACAGGCGATGAGGTGTTGTGAAACCCCCGGGCTTTTCCAGGCTATCATCTTCAGGAGGATGGTCGAGCGCCAAGATCACGCCGTTTACGATATCGTCGATAAAGGTGAAATCGCGGAGCATGTCGCCGTGGTTGTAAACGTCGATCGGGTCGCCACGAAGGACCGCTTCGGTAAACTTCCATACGGCCATATCGGGTCTTCCCCATGGCCCGTATACGGTAAAGAAGCGCAGGCCCGTCAGCGGTATCCGGAAAAGATGAGCGTAGGTTTCGCTCATCAGTTCATCGGCGCGTTTTGTCGCTGCATAGAGTGAAATGGGTGTATCTGCGCGATCGGAGACCCGGAACGGTGTATCCGATCGCATTCCATAAACGGACGAAGATGAGGCGTACACCAGATGTGAAATCGCCCGGTGGCGCGCCAACTCCAGAATATTGACATGCCCTGAAATGTTCGAGTGGATATAGGCGGCGGGGTTGTCGAGCGAATAGCGTACGCCAGGTTGAGCACCAAGGTGAACGATTCGATCGATTGTCTTCGTAGCCAGCGCGCAAGCGAGCGCATCGGCATCGCCAAAATCTACATCCGAGAATGAGAAGGATTCACGGTGGAGCGACTTGAGGCGAGCAATACGTGCTCGCTTGAGATCGAGCGAATAATAGGGCGTGAAATTGTCTATTCCAACCACGTCTTCGCCACGTTGAAGCAAGGCGGCAGCGACATGCATACCGATGAAGCCAGCCGCACCTGTGATGAGTGTAGTCAAATCCTGTCTCCCTTTTCTCGGTGCGGTCCCTGGCAGAAGCTGCGCATTCCGTCGGCGAGGCCGTCGTCAATCAGGCCACCCCGTCCCTCGTGGCGACGCAATGCCAGACTCACATGCAAGGTCACAGAATGATCGTCACCGGCCGATGCGAAACAATGCCGATCTTTACGACCAGATAGAAAGACGAAATCGACCGCAGCTTCTATGAACGTAAAAAGTGTCGCCCGGCATGTACCCAAGGCGTTTTCGAATGCCAATAGCGCATCTAAGCCTTTGGAATTTGGTGAGCCCTGCTGGGTTCGAACCAGCGACCTACTGATTAAAAGTCAGTTGCTCTACCGACTGAGCTAAGGGCCCATCGCGGCGCCGACGAAGCGGGCTTGCGAAGTGAGCCGCCGCCCTAGTGCGCCGATGCGTCCCGGTCAACCGGCTTTGAACGGGCAAGGCGAGCGGCGAGTTGGCGGACGCTGCGCCCGTGGAGCGGATGCTGCCACTCGGGGACGATCGCGCGCAGCGGGCCGAGCACGAAAGCGCGCTGTTCGATTGCCGGATGCGGGATCGTCAACGCACCGTCGGACCAGGCGCCGCCCGACCAGAGCAGGATATCGAGATCGAGTGTTCGAGCGCTCCAGCGCTGCCCCGTACGGCGGCCGAAGCTTGCCTCGATTTCCTGCAATCGATCGAGCATTTCGGGCGGGCTGAGCGGCGAGGCGACGAGCGCGACGGCGTTGGCATAGCGGCGACGCGACGGGCCGATCGGGTCGCTTGCAATGATCGGGCTCGCGTCGACAGCTTCGATATCGTCACTTTCCAGCGCCGCGAGCGCCGCAAGCAGCACGGCGCGCGGATCGCCGAACCGCACGTGGCGCCGGTTCGATCCGAGGCCGATGGCATAAAGCGGAAGCGGCATTGCGTTGCTCATGTCCTCGCGCCTATCGCAGATGTGTGGAAATTGACAGCCCATTGCCGGGAACCGAGCCGCCGCGCGATTGTCCACGATGCCCGCGGCTGGCTGCGTTCCGGCGCGAATGCCAGGCCGAGCATCCCGATTGGTGGAATGCGCCGGTTTATGCGTTCGGCGATCCCGACGCGTGGCTGGCGTTCGCGGGCCTGGCGCCGGGCAAGCATGGTGCGAACCGGACCGGCCGGCCGTTTACAGGCGATTATGCGGGTGACCTGCTGTTCGCGACGCTCGCCGAGTTCGGGCTGAGCAAAGGGCGCTATGATGCGCGGATCGATGACGGACTGACGCTCGACGGCGCGATCATCGTCAACAGCGTCAAATGCCTTCCGCCGCAGAACAAGCCAATCCCTGCAGAGATCGCGAACTGCCGGCCCTTTTTCGAGGCGCAGCTAGCCGCCTTGCCCAAGGTAAGCGTGATCATCGCGCTCGGACGGATCGCGCATGATGCGACGTTACGCGCTTTCGGCGAACGGCTTGCCGCTCACCCCTTCGGGCATGGCGCGGTCCACGTGCTGCCTGATGGGCGGCATCTGGTCGATAGCTATCATTGCTCGCGCTACAACACGAACACCGGGAGGTTGACGGCGGACATGTTCGGCGATGTCTTCCGTACCGCGATCGCACTCAAAGATCAGACGAGCGGGCCGAATTCCTCGACCAGCCCGCGATAGAGCGCGCGCTTGAAAGGGACGATCAGTTTCTCGATCTCTTTCAGCTCGGCCCATTTCCACGCGCGGAATTCCTGATGGTCAGTATGGATGTTGACGTCGCTGTCTTCGCCCATGAACCGCATCAGGAACCAGTGCTGGCGCTGCCCGCGATATTTGCCACCCCACATCTTGCCGATCAGATGATCGGGCAGGTCATAGAAATATTCCTCGCGGCTGCGCGCGATGATCTCGACCAGTCCGCCATGGACGCCGGTCTCCTCACCGAGTTCGCGGATCGCCGCTTCCTCGGCATCTTCGCCGTCGTCGATCCCGCCCTGCGGCATCTGCCAGGCTTCGGTCGTGGTATCGAGCCGCTGGCCGACGAAGATGCGGCCGTCGCGATTGGCGAGCATGACGCCTGCGCAGGGACGGTAGGGGAGAGAGCTGTGGTCGATCATGCCGCCCCGGTAGCTTCGGCAACGATCGCTTTCAATACGGTCAATGCCCCGCGAATATCTTCTTTGGCGCTGGGGATGCCCTGCGACAGGTTGATATAGCCGTGGATCGTGCCCGTCGCCTCGCGATAGGTGGTGGGCACGCCGGCCTCGATCAGCTTTGCGGCATAGGCGCGGCCCTGGTCGCGCAGCGGGTCGAGCCCGGCGGTGATCAGCAGGGTGGGGGGGAGGCCCTCGGCCGGGAAATCGAGTGGCGAAGCGCGGTAATCGGCGGGGTCGGCGGCATAGTGATTGCCGAACCAGGTCATGCTGCCCGTCGTCAGTAGATGGCCTTCGCCGAAATCGCGGTAGCTTTGCCAATCGTCGTGCGTCGTCACCGCGGGATAGATCGGATGAATTGCGATCACCGGCTTCGAAGCGGGTTTGTCGCGCAGCGCGAGCGCGGTGGCGATCGTCAAATTGCCCCCGGCGCTTTCGCCCGAGAGCACAAGCCCGGTGCAGGGGATGTTGTCGGCGACCCAGCGCGTGGCGGCTTCGCAATCGATCGGGGCGGCGGGGAAGGGGTGTTCGGGCGCGAGGCGATAATCGACCGCGATCACCGGCATATCGAGCAACCGCGCGGCTTCGGCGCAATAGGGATCGTGGGTGTCGAGATCGCCGATTACCCATCCGCCGCCGTGATAGAAGACCATGACCGGCCCGGTTTCGCGGTCCGGACGGTTGTCATAGATGCGGACCCTGATTTCGCCGGCGGGGCCGGGAATCGTGCGATCCTCGACATGCGCGATGTCGCCGCGCGGCACGTCGGCAAGCTGGCCCATCACGCGGAACATCTCGCGCGCCCCTTCGGCCGGCATCTCCTCCATCTTCGGACCTTCCTGCGCGTTCAGGAAGGCAAGGAAAGCCGCCACGTCGGGGCGCGTAAAATGGGTGGTGCCGTCGGTCATCTGCGTCTCTCCCTCGTCGCTGTTTTCACCATGCTATTCGGTATCGCCGGGGTAAATTCAATCCCGAAATGAAACTCACCTGTGCTTCACCCTTTGCGGCGCACAATTTTTTCTCAATTGCGGCATCGCGCCCACAGGCCTAGGCCATCGTCACAGGTTCGCAAGATTGAGGCAGAAGAGACGATGGCGACAGCGGTAGTGGACCAGGCCGACAAACGGCAGTCCCCCCTTTCGGATGCAGTGGTGGTACGATTTGCCGGCGATAGCGGCGACGGGATGCAGTTGACCGGCGGTCAGTTTACCCTGTCGTCGGCGCTGGCCGGCAACGACTTCGCGACCTTCCCCGATTTTCCTGCCGAAATCCGCGCGCCGCAGGGCACGTTGTTCGGGGTTTCGGCATTCCAGATCAACTTCGGATCGTCGGCGATCGACACCGCGGGCGATGCGCCCGACGTGCTCGTCGCGATGAACCCGGCGGCGCTCAAGACAAATGTGCCCCAGCTCAAGCCGGGCGGGCTGATCATCGCCGACGAAGGCGAGTTCAACGACCGCAATCTCGCCAAGGCGAAATATGAGGCGAACCCGCTCGACGACGGCAGCCTCGCGAAGTGGCAATTGCTCAAGCTCAACATCAGCCAGCTGACGATGGACGCGGTGAAGCCCTTCGGCCTCGGCAACAAGGAAGCGCTGCGCTGCAAGAATATGTGGACGCTCGGGCTCGCGCTCTGGATGTTCGACCGCGACCGCCAGCCGCTGATCGACTGGCTCAATGCGAAATTCGCCAAGGCGCCCGATCTCGCCGCCGCCAACGTCGCCGCGCTCAACGCGGGTCACGCTTATGGCGAAACCGCCGAACTCGCGGGACCGCTCAAGCAGCATCATGTCGATCCCGCCCCGGTGGCACCGGGCCTCTACCGCACGTTGACCGGCGCCGAGGGCATTGCGCTCGGCCTCGTCGCCGGTGCACAGCTTGCCAAACTGCCGATGTTCTTCGGCGGCTATCCGATCACGCCTGCCTCGGCGATCCTGCATCATTTGTCGCGGCTCAAGGAATATGACGTCACGACCTTCCAGGCCGAGGACGAAATCGCCGCCATCTGCTCGGCGATCGGCGCGAGTTATGCGGGCTCGCTCGGCGTCACCAGCTCGTCGGGCCCCGGCATCGCGCTGAAGGGCGAGGCGATGGGCCTCGCGATCATGACCGAGCTGCCGCTCGTTATCGTCAATTCGCAGCGCGGCGGCCCCTCGACGGGGCTGCCGACCAAGACCGAGCAGTCTGACCTCTATCAGGCGGTCTATGGCCGCAATGGCGACGCGCCGATGCCCGTCGTCGCCGCGCGCTCGCCGGGCGACGCCTTCGAATGCGCGATCGAGGCGGTGCGCATCGCGGTGCAATATATGACCCCGGTGATG
>NZ_DASWTD010000437.1:0-8454 GCF_036402335.1 Sphingopyxis sp.
CCCTCCACCATCCTCCGGATGGTCCCCCTCCCCATGCCTGCGGCACAGGGAGGATCAGCAGGCTGCCATCACTGTTGATACCTCGCGCAACCGCTCTAAAAGGCCCGCCATGCACGACCGCCTGAAACGCCTGAAATTCCGCGCATGGCATCGCGGCACACGCGAGGCCGACTATATGATCGGCGGCTTCTTCGATCGCTATTCCGCCGAATGGGGTGAAGCGGAACTCAGCTGGTATGAGGCCGTTGTCGAAGAGGATGACGTCGACATCATGGCGTGGGCGCTCGGCACCGGCGAGCCGCCCGCGCATCTTGACCGGCCGGAGATGATCGTCGCGATGCGCCGACTGGACTATATCCCGCTGCCATGACCCTGCCCGCCGCCGACATTTTCGCCGCCATCGGATCGGCACCCGCGCCGCTGACGCTGGCGCGCGCCGCTGACGGCTTCCTGCCGCTACTGCTCGCCGACCTCGCGCGGGCGAGCGACAAGCGCGTCCTCTATGTCGCGACCGACGATACCGCGATGCAGGCGATTGCCGATGCCGCGCCCTTCTTTGCACCCGACCTGATCGTCCATCGCTTCCCGGCGTGGGACTGCTTGCCCTATGACCGCGCGGGCCCCTCGATGCGCGTCAGCGCCGACCGGCTGGCGACGCTGTCGGCGTTGCAGCTGCCCGCCAGACGCGGTGAGCTGATCCTCACCACCGTCGCCGCGATCACCCAGCGCACGCTGACGCCTTTCCGTATCCGCCAGCTAGCGACAACGCTGGCGGCGGGGCAGCGGATCGACCGCGACGCGCTCGCCGAGCTGCTCGTGTCGAACGGCTTCAGCCGCGTCGACACCGTCGCCGACCAGGGCGAGTTCGCAGTGCGCGGCGGCATCCTCGACCTGTTCCCCGCGGGCGAGGAAACGGGGCTGCGGGTCGATTTCTTCGGCGACGAGATCGAGAGCATCCGCCGCTTCGACCCCGCCGACCAGCGCAGCCTGGGGCCCGCCAAGGCGCTGCAACTGCTCCCGGCATCCGAAACCTTGCTCGACGAAGCGACGATCAAGCGTTTCCGCTCGGCCTATCGCGACCTGTTCGGGGCGCAGGCGACGGGCGATCCGCTCTATCAGGCGGTGAGCGACGGCCGGCGGCAGGCGGGCATGGATCATTGGCTGCCGCTGTTCGAGGAACGGCTCGCAACCCTGTTCGACCATATCGACTCCGCGACCCCGGTGCTACGCGGCCACCGCACAGAGGCGACCGCCGAGACGCGCTTTGCCGCGATCACCGATTATCATGCGAACCGTGTCGCCGCCGAGCGCGAGTCGCCAGGAAGCTATCGTCCGCTGGTTCCCGAGACGCTGTATCTGACAGAAAGCGAATGGGCCGGGGCATCGTCCAATCGCCCGATCCATATCGTCACGCCCTTCGACGTCCCGCCGGCTGCGACCGTCGTCGACCTCGAAACCTTTGCCGCGCGCGATTTCACCCCCGAACGCACCGCCGACCTCAACGTCTACGACAAGGTCGCCGACCATCTGTCGGACGAGCGCCGCAAGGGCCGCCGTACGATCATCGCCAGCTATTCGGGCGGCGCGCGCGAGCGCCTGTCGGGGCTGCTCCGCGATCATGGCGTCACCTCGCTCGCGCCCGCCGATAGCTGGCAGGACGCGCTCGGTGCCGCGTCGACCGAAAGCGGCGGGGCGACGGCGATGGTCGTCCTCCCCCTCGACCATGGCTTCGCCAGCGACGCGATCAGCCTGCTCACCGAACAGGATATCCTCGGCGAACGCCTCGTCCGCCGCCAGAAGCGCCGCAAAAGCGCCGACGCGTTCCTCGCCGAACTCGCGACATTGAGCGTCGGCGACCTTGTCGTCCACCTCGACCACGGCATCGGCCGCTATGAGGGGCTGACCCAGATCCCGGTCGGCAGCAGCCCGCACGACTGCGTCGCCCTCACCTATTCGGGCGGCGACAAGCTCTACGTCCCCGTCGAAAATCTCGACGTCCTCTCGCGTTACGGCGGCGAAAGCGAAGGCGTCGGCCTCGACAAATTGGGCGGCGAAGCGTGGCAGCGCCGCAAGGCGCGGATGAAGGAACGCATCCGCGAGATCGCGGGCGAACTGCTCGCGACCGCGGCGCAGCGCGCGCTGCGCTCGGGCGAATTGCTCGCACAGGACGCAGCCTATCCGGCGTTTGCCGACCGCTTCCCGTATCAGGAGACCGACGACCAGGACCGCGCGATCGGCGACGTGCTCGCCGACATGGCGTCGGGGCGCCCGATGGACCGGCTCGTCTGCGGCGACGTCGGCTTCGGCAAGACCGAGGTCGCACTGCGCGCCGCCTTCGTCGCGGCGATGGCGGGGGTGCAGGTCGCGGTCGTAGTGCCCACCACTTTGCTCGCCCGCCAGCATTACACCAATTTCGTCGAACGCTTCAAAGGCTTCCCGGTCAACATCGGCCGCCTGTCGCGGCTCGTCCCCGCGGGCGAAGCGCAGAAAACGCGCGACGGCCTGTCGAACGGCCAGATCGACATCGTCGTCGGTACCCATGCGGTGATTGCGAAATCGGTCGAGTTCAAGAATCTCGGCCTCGTCATCGTCGACGAGGAACAAAGGTTCGGCGTCGTCCACAAGGAACGACTGAAGCAGCTCAAGGCCGACGTCCACGTCCTGACCCTGACCGCAACCCCGATCCCGCGCACCTTGCAGATGGCGATGTCGGGTCTGCGCGAACTCAGCGTCATCCAGACGCCTCCCGTCGACCGCCTCGCGGTCCGCACTTATGTCGCGCCGTGGGACCCCGTGGTCATCCGCGAGGCGCTGCTGCGCGAACATGACCGCGGCGGGCAAAGCTTCTTCGTCACCCCGCGGATCAAGGACCTGCCCGACATCGAGGAATTTCTGCGCACGCGCGTGCCCGAGATCAAATATGTCGTCGCGCACGGCCAGATGGCGCCGGGCGAGGTCGAGGAGCGGATGAGCGCCTTTTACGACCGCAAATATGATGTGCTCGTCTCGACGACGATCGTCGAAAGCGGGCTCGATATCCCGAGCGCCAATACGCTGATCGTCCACCGCGCCGACCGCTTCGGCCTCGCGCAGCTCTATCAGCTACGCGGCCGCGTCGGCCGGTCGAAGACGCGCGCCTATGCCTATCTGACGACGCTCGAAGGCGGCGCGATCACCGATACGGCCGAAAAGCGGCTCAAGCTGCTCGGCGATCTCGACACATTGGGCGCGGGCTTCCAGCTCGCGAGCCACGACCTCGACATCCGCGGCGCGGGCAATCTGGTCGGCGACGAGCAGTCAGGGCATATCCGCGAGGTCGGTTTCGAACTCTACCAGTCGATGCTCGAAGAAGCGATCCTCGTGGCCAAGGCCGAAGGTGCCGGCAAGCTGCCGCCGCGCGAGGCACTGTCGCCCACGATCACCGTCGACGCGCCGATCCTGATCCCTGAAGATTATGTCCCCGACCTGCCGCTGCGCATGGCGCTCTATCGCCGCCTGAACGACGCCGGCGACCGCCCGGCGCTCGATGCCTTCGCCGCCGAGATGATCGACCGCTTCGGCCCGCTGCCGCCCGAGACCGCCAACCTGATCCAGCTGATGGAAATCAAGGCGAACGCGAAGCTCGCCGGCATTGCCAAGCTGGACGTCGGCACAAAGGGCGCACTCGTCAGCTTCCACGGCGACGCGTTCGCCAACGTCCCTGGCCTCATCGCCTATGTCGAGCGGCTGAAGGGCCGCGCGCGCATCCGCCCCGACAACAAGCTGTCGATCAGCGGCGACTGGGTGAGCACGGGCGCACGCCTCAACGGCGCGCTGCAGCTATCGAAGGGATTGGGCAAGCTGGCGCGGCAGGCCGCCTAGGCTTCCATCAACGCCAGCAACTGATCCGCCGGCACTGGCCCCGACCTCAAAAACCCTTGCCACGTCGCGACGCCAAGTTCGGACAAGCGCGCAAGCTGGCGCTCGTTTTCGATCCCTTCGGCCACAACGAGCAGGCCGAGCGCGCGCGCTAGGTCGACGATCGCACGCACGACGATGCGGTCGCGGTCGCTGCCGTCGATCGTGCGCGTGAAGCCGCTGTCGATCTTGAGATAATCGATCGGCAGCCGCGCGAGGAGCGACAGGCTGGAATAGCCGGTGCCGAAATCGTCGATCGCGACTGCGACGCCGAGCGCGCGAATCTGCGCGAGTTGCTCGGCAGCGCTTGCGGGGTCGCTCAGCATCGCCTGTTCGGTGAGTTCGAGCGTCAGCCGGTCGGGATCGATCTTTGCCGTCTTGGCCATCGCCGCAAAGCGCCCCGCAAATTCGGGATCGCCAAGGTCCGCGGCCGTGATGTTGAGCGACACGCGCAGCTTGGCGAGTGCCTTGGGCCAGGTCGCCATTTCGGCGAGTGCAACGCGGTGCGCATGTTCGGTGAGCTCGCATTCGAGCCGCGCTGCGCGCGCTGCGGTGACCAGCGGCCCGGCGCCGAGCAGGCCCAGTTCGGGGTGCTGCCAGCGCAATAGCGCCTCGACCCCGGTCATCTCGCCGGTCGCGACATCATATTGGGGCTGGTAGTGGATCACGACCTCGTTGCGCGACAGCGCGGCATGGACCATCACGCCGTCACGCGCCGATGCCGGCCGCGCCAGCTGGTCGCCGGCCGCGCGAAGCTGCGCGGCGACCGGCTCGTCACGCGTAATCAGGGCGGCAGCGATGCGGATCGACAACCGGCCGTTCGGATCGCCGACGATCGGTTCGGCGAGCGCGACATGTAAGGCACGCTCCTGCGCGCGGAGCGCCCCCAGCGACAGCGGCGTCGACGGCACGATCAGGAAGCGCGGTCCATCGAGCCGGTCGACGCACGATCCCTGTCCGAATTCGTCGCTCGCGAAATTTTCGAGTCGTCGGCCGATCTCGTCGAGCACCGAATCCCCGGTTGCGGTACCGGCACTGTTGTTGATACGCGCCATCTGGTCGACCTGAACCAGGATGACCCCGGCGTCGGCATCGTGCCGTGCGTGCAGGACTTCGAGTTTGCGGGCGCAGGCGGAAAGGGATTCGGGCAGGCGATTCATCGGGTTTCCCTAGCAGCCTTTGCTTGCCAAGCTCTTGCCTTTTGCATCACAATGCATGTGTGGCTGTCATATTATCCCAACCTGCCGCTTCGGCGGCGCCCTTGATCGACGGCCATGGCCGGCGGATCAGCTATTTACGCCTGTCGGTCACCGACCGCTGCGATCTGCGCTGCCGCTATTGCATGGCCGAAGACATGAGCTTCCTGCCCAAATCGGCGGTGCTCAGCATAGAGGAAATGGGCGAACTTGCCGAGCGCTTCGTTGCGCGGGGGATTCGCCGTATCCGCCTCACCGGCGGCGAGCCATTGGTACGGCGCGGCATCGACACGCTGGCGATGCGCCTTGGCGCGATGATCGGCCACGGCCTCGACGAACTCACGCTGACCACCAACGCAATGCGGCTCGCCGAGCACGCGCCGATGCTGGCGGCGGCGGGCGTACGGCGCATCAACGTCAGCCTCGACACGCTCGACGCCGCGGCGTTTCGCCATATCACCCGCGTCGGCGACCTCTCCGTAGCAATGCGCGGGATCGATGCGGCGCGCACGGCCGGGCTGGCGGTCAAGATCAACATGGTGGCGCTCGCCGGACTCAACGAAGACCAGCTCCTCCCGATGCTCGACTATTGCGCGGCGAAGGGCTGCGACCTGACGCTCATCGAGACGATGCCGCTTGGCGAAGTCGAGGGCGACCGCAGCGATCATTATATCCCGCTCCATTGGTTTATCGCCCCGCTCCGCGACGCGCGCACCATCTATCCGGTCGACAGGCGCACCGGCGGCCCCGCCCGCTATTTTGCCATCGAGGGCAGCCCGGTTACCCTCGGCCTCATCACCCCGCTCAGTGACAATTTCTGCGCGACGTGCAACCGCATCCGCCTGACGGTCGAAGGGCGCGTCTATATGTGCCTCGGCCAGGACGATCATGTCGACCTGCGCGCCGCGCTGCGTGTCGGCGGCGATGTCGATGGCTTGATTGATGCCGCTTTGGCTGGCAAACCCCGCGCGCATGACTTTCATATCGAGGGAAAGTCCAAACCGGCGGTCGCGCGTCATATGAGTGCAACGGGCGGCTGACAGGCCTTCCCGTTATTTGAAGGCACGGGGGAACCGGACCAATATGCATCGCAAGATCGCGCTTGTCGCATCGAACGCGCCCGCCGCCATGGAAGCGGAAGCCGAACTGCGCCCGCTTTACGATTTCGTCGACCTCGCCGAAGCCGAGTTGCTGATCGCGCTCGGCGGCGACGGCTTCCTGCTCCACATGCTGCACCAGCTGCTCGACCAGCGCCGCAGCATGCCCGTTTTCGGGATGAACCGCGGCACCATCGGCTTTCTGATGAACGAGTTCCGGATCGAGGGGCTGGTCGACCGGCTCGCCGCCGCGCGCCCGTTCCTGATCCATCCCCTGAGCGGCGACATTACGACGATCAGCGGCGAGCGGCACATATTGCCTGCGATCAACGAGATTTCGCTGCTGCGCGAAACGCGCCAGGCGGCAAAACTCGAAGTGATGATCAATGAAAAGACGATGCTCGAGGAACTCGCGTGCGATGGCGTACTGGTGTCGACCCCGGCGGGATCGACCGCCTATAATCTCAGCGCCAACGGACCGATCCTCCCGCTCGAATCCGAAATGCTCGCACTGACCCCGATCAGCCCGTTCCGCCCCCGCCGCTGGCGCGGTGCACTCGTCCCCGAATCGACGAGCATCCGCTTCAACGTCCGCGAGGCAGCCAAACGTCCGGTCAGCGCGGTCGCCGACCAGCGCGAAATCCGCGATGTGAAGACCGTTCTCGTCACCACCGACCGCAGCCGGCCGCTGACTTTGCTGTTCGATCCCGACCAGGGACTCGACGAACGCATCGCGATGGAACAATTTATCGTTTGAGGTCTTGCAAATTGCGGCAACCGGCGGCAAAGGGGCCGCCTTGCCCGCTTCAGCGGCGTGTTCCTCGGTAGCTCAGCGGTAGAGCAATCGACTGTTAATCGATCGGTCGTAGGTTCGAATCCTACCCGGGGAGCCATTTCTTTCCAGACATACGAAAGACTGCGCCAGAGCCCGCCAGCTTTGCACGACATTTCGCCAGCGTTATCGCCCGTACTCTGGCACGGTGATGAGAAGAGCCTCAACTCTTATCGTAGAGCAAATTATCGTAGGTTGCAGCGATACTGCGACGGGAAACCGACTTCGTGTCGGCTGGCGAAGAAATACAAGCCATGGGGTTGTCTGGCACTCCCACCATTACCGCAGCGTAGCCCTGCGCGCTTTCCGGGTACATTGGCGCAGCCTTCGGAGCCGCCAAAGCCCATAACCGAATATCCTTCGCCGGTTGCAGATTGTCTGCCTGTGGCCAAACAGAAGTGAGAGCCGGCAAGATGTGTTTGCCCGCTGTCGCCTATGGCTTCAGATATCGGCTCGGCGGAACACCCAGCATCCGTTTGAACATCGTCGAGAAATTGCCCGGGCTGTCATAACCGAGGTCATAGGCAATCGAGGTAACGGCCTCTCCCGCAGCAAGCTTCGGCAACGCCACGGACAGGCAGGCTTGCTGGCGCCATTCGGCAAAGCTCATACCTGTCTCGCGCCTGAAGAGCCGCGTGAAGCTGCGCCGGTTAATCGCCATCCCATCTGCCCATTCGTCGATCGTTGCTGCCGCATTCGGCCGTTCGAGAAAGGCATGGCAACGCCGCGCGAGAACTGGATGCGTCGGAAACGGGACCGCCAGCGGGATCGATGGCGCGCGTTCAATTTCCGCCAGCAAAAGGCGCATGACCAGCCCGCCGCGACCCGAAACGTCATATTCGGGCGGCACGTCGGCGGCGGCGCCCAGCAACTCGCGAACCAGCGGCGAGACGCCGACAACCTGGCATTCGTCGCCGCGACCCGCACATTCGCCCGGCTCGATCAGAACGCTGCGCGTTTGCACCGCGCCGACCATGCGCACCGCATGCGGCGTGCCGGCCGGAATCCAGACCGCGCGCTCGGGCGGGGCGACCCATGATCCGCTCGGCGTGCTCACTGCCATCACGCCGGTCGCCGCATAAAGGAACTGACTGCGGCGATGGCGGTGTTCGGCGAGCTCGTATGAATCGGGGTAGTCATGCCCAATCGCGATCAGCGGACGGCGCACATGATCATTCTCGTCGGGATAAAAATCCATCCTGTCCCATTCGCAGAAAAGTTTGGCTCATACAACAAAGCGGGAAAGGAGCAGGATTGATAGGCGCCGGCGGACATTTCGAAAGCACACCCGATGACCGACACGACCGCCAGCCTGCCAGACTCCCCCCACCTCGCCCCCCCGATGGCGCCCCCGCAAGATGGACCGAAGCTGGCCGTACAGATCGTCGGCGCCGTCGCCTTCGCCCATCTTCTCAACAACCTGATCCAGGCG
>NZ_DASWTD010000438.1:0-1737 GCF_036402335.1 Sphingopyxis sp.
TGGGATGAGTTTCGCGCAACGCGGGCCCAGTTGGGTGCCGCATTTGTGCGGATTCTCGGCTATTTTCGCGAGGACGGCACCAAATCGGTGGCGGCGATCGAGGACGCCATGCGCGCGCGCGACGCGCGGCGGCTGGTGATGCCGGCGCATACGCTGAAAAGCGAAGCGCGACAGTTCGGCGGCGAAAAACTCGGTGCGCTGGCCGAAGACATCGAAATGTTCGCGCGCCACTGCGTCGAAAGCCAGATCAGTCCCGAAGAATATCTGCCGCGCGTCGTCGAACTGCGCCGGCTGTTCGAGGAAACGCTCGGCGCGCTCGAGCGCGAGGCCAACCCGCTGGTCCAGCGCCGCCCGGCAGGGTTCGACCGCGCGGTCGGTTACTGACGCATCGCTTGCAGCCGGCCGCGCGCGAGGCTGCGCCATAACCATTCGAGCGGACCATAGCGAAAGCGGTCGAGCCATGGCTTCGACCAGAGCAGCATGACGGCCCACATGCCGATGCAGAACAGATAGAGCGTCCAGCGGCCGACGTCACCGAACAGGCCGATCCCATAGCCGTAGAAGATCGTCGTCATCACGATGCTGGTGCCGAGATAGTTGGAAAAGGCGGTACGCCCCGCAGCCGCGACGCGCGCGATCCCCGAGCTGGCGCTCGCGCGTCGGATCAGGAGTATGAGCAATGCGGCATAGGCGATCGTCATCATCAGTCGTCCCGGCCCGGCCCACGCCATGAAGGCGTTGACGCCGACGAGATAGTCGAAGCCCGATCGCCACTGGAGCCAGCCGACGAGGAGCGTGAGCGCTACGCCGGGCGGCAGCCAGCGCCACGCTATCCGCCGGTAATCGGCCGCTGCCCATGCGCCCGTCAGGAAGCCGTTACGGAACAGCGCCATGCCCAGCATCATCAGCGGCAGCGTTTCGAGCATCGTCATCAGCACGCCGACGAACGGATTGGCGGCGCTGTCCAGGCGTTCGTCCAGAATCGGCAGATAGGGACCGCGATAGAGCGCCAGCTCCTCGGTCACCTCGCCGTCGATCTTGGCATATTCGGCGCGGACCTCGCGCCCGGCCTCGGCCATGGACGAAGCAGGGTCGTTGGCGGCACTCGCCACCGCAAGCTGCGCGCCGAAGAACAGCGACGTCAGCGCGATGCCGAGGGTGAAAAGGCCGAGCGCCCATTTGATCAGCCGGCGCGGTTCCCACGCGCGAAAACGGAAGGCGATGCAGCCGACCGCGGCATAGAGGAACAGGATATCGCCCCACCAGATGAAGAAATAATGGCAGAGGCCGAATAGCGCGAGCCACGCCATGCGGCGATAATGCACCGACCCGGGGTTCTGGCCATGGGCTTCGGCGCGGTCGATGATCAGCAACATGCTCGCCCCGAACAGGATCGAGAAAAGGCCGCGCATCTTGCCGTCGAACAACAGGAAGCCGAGCGCCCACGCGGCGATGTCGGTTGGCGTTTCGCCGCCATAGGCACGCGGCGAGACATAGGCCATTTCGGGCATCGCAAAGGCGACGATGTTCATCGCCAATATACCCATCACCGCAAAGCCGCGCAGCGCGTCGAGGGTGACGAGGCGGTCGGTCGCAACTTGTCTGTCTTCGCGCATATCGCCCTCCACTGTATTATTCGCCTATAACGGTCGGGGCAGCAATCCGTCCAGCGCTTTAACCTGCTATTGACATCTATGTCAGTAATGTTATCTGGACAGCATCAATGATTCGAACGGG
>NZ_DASWTD010000439.1:0-6500 GCF_036402335.1 Sphingopyxis sp.
CAGCGCGATCGATGCCGCAAGGAAGGCGGTTCCCGCAAGCGGCGGCCAACCGAAGATGGATGCGCCGATCTCGCCCGCCGCGGCGCCGAACACCGCGAGCACCAGCGTCACGAGAAGGACGTAGCCGATCTCGAACAATACCCAGGCCCGGCCCAGAAGCCCTTCAAAAAAGCTGCGATAATCGAACACCCCCATGGCGCGAGCGAGCGAGAATGTCACCGCGCAGATGATGCTCCAGAGCAGCATCGCGAGCAGCATCGCGGCCAGTCCGCCCCATGGCCCGCTCGGCAGGAAAAATTCCGCAAGCTCGCGCCCGGTGGCGTAGCCGCCGCCGATCACGACCGCCTTGAAGGCGAAACCCGGCAACAGGAAACGCTGGAACCACGAGGATCCAGCCGCGGCTGCCGGGGCCCCCGCTGCGCTCATGCGAGGCAGCTATCCACCAGACGCGCGAACGCGTCACCGCCGCGGATCGGGTCGGCGACGGGCAATCCCAGGCGGCGGCTTTCCTCGGCCATCAGCGCGAAGGCTTCGTCTTCACTCAGATGCGAGGTATTGTACGACAGGCCGGCGCAGCGGATCGCCGGATTGGTCCGCGCGCCGAGCCGCAGGTTGAGCCCGATCGTCTCCTCGACGCCTGGCACCGAATAGCCTGCCGTCCCGAGCATCTCCTGGCGGCCCGGCTGGTGGCAGACGACGATGATGTCGGGCTGGCTGCCATGCAGCAGGCCGAGCGACACTGCCGCATAGGCGGGATGCATCAGCGAACCCTGCCCTTCGATCACATCCCAGTGACCGGGTGCGGCATCGGGACTGAGCGTTTCGGCAGCTCCTGCTTCGAAATCGGAAACCACCGCATCCATCGGAATGCCGCCGCCGGCGATCATGATGCCCGTCTGGCCGCTCGCGCGGAAATCAACATCGACCCTGCGATCGGCAAAGGCACGGGCGAGCGCGAGCGCGGTATATTTCTTGCCCAGCGCGCAGTCGGTTCCGACGGTCAGCAGGCGCTTTCCCGACCGCTTGCGTCCCGTGCCGACGGGCAACCCCTGCGGCGCATGGCGCACATCGATCAACTGGCGCCCGAGACGTGCCGCCGGTTCGGCAAGTTCGGGTATTTCCGACAGTCGGGCGTGCATGCCGCTGACGATATCGAGCCCCGCTTCGAGTGCCTCGACCAGCGCGGGGATCCAGTCCGGGGCGATCACGCCCCCGCGGTTGGCAATGCCGATAAGGATCGATCGAGCGCCCTTGGCCACCGCCTCGGCCGGTGTCAGCGCGGGGAGGCCCGTGCTGACGGTCGCGGCCGGCAGCGCATATTCGCCGACACATTTCTCGGGCGCCCAATCGCGCAAACCATAGGCGGTTTTGGCGAAACCGCTTTCGGTCGCATCGCCGAGAAACAGCAAATAGGGCTGGGGCAGTTGCAATGCGCCGGCAGCGATATCGAGGGAAGTTTGAATGTTCACGTCTCTCACCAAAATCGGGGGAACGCACCGACACGGCGCGATTGCGGCGCGTGTCCTGCATTCATCCCTGTTGACCTGTACGGGACATTATTTTCTAATTTTGATAATTGCAATACATTCAGAGAATTTTCTTCGACAGGCGGGTGGGCGCAAAGAAGGGCGCCCACCCGGCCCCGTCAGAATCGGGTTCCAAAACCGATCAGGTGGAAACCGACGCCGATCCACAGCAGAACCACCGCACTCATCAGCAGCACGATGCTCCAGAATTTCGCGAACCAGCCGCGCTTGCTCGTCCATACATGCCCGATATTCCAGATCGCGCTCGCGAGCAGGCCAAGGAATATGACGGGGGTGGCGACCTGAAGCGTCACCAATGCCCCGTCGAGTTCGCCGCTAAGCGACGAGAAGTCGCCGACCAGCTTGGTCACGAACAGGATCCACCCGGCCATCACCGCCACGGCCAGCGCTGCAAAGGCGCGCGTCAGCCGGTAGCTCTTGAGCGCGGCGGGAGCGAGGCCGGCTTTCACGCCATAGCGGCGACGGGCGAGCGCCGCGGCAGGCCAGGCGATCGCGGTCAGCAGCAGCGCACCGAGGCTGATCAGCATCGCCGGCGTCAGCCACGCGCTCGACAGATACCAGGGCACCGGCTCGAACGCGATATAGGGCGACGCCGCATCGACACTGAAACGCACGACCCGGCCATTTTCGACCTTGGCGGCGAGGCGCATCTTGCCTCTCGCCTCGCGCCACACGAACGGTGCGATTTCCACCCATTTGCGCGGCTGCCCGCCAAGATCAGGCACCGTATTGAGACGGATGCCGCCCTCGCTGTCGAGCCCGACCTTCGTCTGCCCGGCCAGTTCCATCGCTTTGAGGAAGCTCGTCTCCAGCCGCCGTGTCTTGTTGTAGGTGCCGACCATCATGCGTGCATGTTCGCGCGCGGTCGCGGCGTCGATGCGGCCGTCGCGCTGCTCGAAGGGGAAATAGCGGTCGGCGAAGGCTTCGAACAAATAGCTGCGGATCGGCCCCGATACATTCTGCGTGCCCGCAGCGTTCATCGACATATAGATGCCGACCTTCTCCTCGGGGAATATCCAGAGCTGGCTGTGAAAATTGAGGCTGTCGCCGGCGTGGGAGAGCGCCTTGCGGCCGTTGATATTCTGCTCATAGAAACCGAGCGCCATGCCGTTGAGCGGCGGAACCAGCCGCAGGATCGTCTGGTGCATCTGCGCCGCGGTCGCCGGCTTCAGCAAGGGCCCGCCATTGTCGAGGTGGGCGATCATGAAGCGCCCCATGTCGGCGCCGGATGCCGTCATCGCCCCCGACGGCGCAAGACTGCTCAGTTCGAACGGCCCCGGCTTGCCCGACCCCAGCATATAGCCGCTCGCGAGCAACGGCCGCAGCGCGGCGGGAAGCGGCTGGCGGAAACTCGACCGCGTCATGCCGGCGGGCGCGAAGATGTGCCGTTCGACATAATCGTCGTACGGGAGCCCCGACACGCGTTCGACGATATAGCCCGCGAGCGACGTACCATAGTTCGAATAGGCCGGCGTCGTCCCCGGCGCGTAGATGCGATATGGCACCTGCCGCTTCAACGCATCGCCGAGCGACGGGATTTTCTTCGGATCATAGCTGTTCAGGCCGCGCTGCACTTCGTCGAAGCCCCCCGTGTGCGTCATCAGGTTGCGCATCGTGACCGGCTTGCCTGCGAAAGGCGGAATCTTGAAATCGAGATAGGCGTTGATATCGCGGTCGAGATCGACCTTGCCCTGCTCGACAAGTTGCATCACCGCCGTCCAGGTGATCAGCTTCGACACCGATGCCTGCCGGAAAAGTGTGGTTTCGGGGTCGACGGGCCGACGCGAACCGACGTCGGCATAGCCGAAGCCGCGCTGCGTCAGGACCTTGCCGTCCTTGACCACCACGACCACCGCGCCCGCCGCGTCACCGCGCTTCAGTGCATAGGGCATATAGCCATCGAGCCAGGCATCGACGTCGCTCTTGATCATCGCGGGCGCGGGAGACACGGGACCGGCGCGCGGCGCGGCAGGCGCGGCAACGACCGGTGTAGCGCGCGCGGCGGACTCCGTCGTAGGCAGCGCCATAAATCCGGCCATCGCGGCCGCGGCCAAACACCCGCAATGCTTCAGGAACCGCATTCACCCTCCCCTTTTCATTCTGCCGCTTCACCGAAATCGGCAAGCGAGTTTCTCATTCTGAAATATTTTCAATTTTTGATATAGACATCCTGTCCGGAAATTTGTCAACGCCATCCATGACCGTCCCGCCGCCGGAAAGCGGGAGGGCAGCCCGATCGGGGCAATTTTCAGAAGGAGGCCGACAAGGCGGCCGGATACCGAAGACGCGATGCGTCACAGCCGCCGCGCAAGCCGAGCGGCGCAGCGTCGATCAATATGTCGACACGATCAGGAGCGTTTTTCGCCGCCGAGAGGGTGAAGGGCCGACTTCAGATCGGCGTCGGTTGCGGAGCAGACCGACAAAATCCGGCATGGCCCCTCGCCGACCGCGACATAACCATGCCCCATCGACGCGTCGAAATAGGCCGAATCGCCCGTTTTCAACAGCGATGGCGCGTACATGTCGGTGTGAAATTCGCACTCGCCTTCGAGCACGAGCACATATTCTTCGCCCGAATGCCGCATCAGATCCCCGAAATCGTCGATCGACCGAACCTTGATGTCGATAATCATGGGATTGAGGAGCTTGTTGAGAAGATCCGCCGACGGGTAGGTATAATTGTAGGTCGCGGTCTGGATCGACGGCCCCTCGCCAAGCGGCGTGATGCTGCGGCGCCCGGTGGCCGCATGTGGCGGCGCGGGAGGCGATGCCGCGGCAGAAAACAGCTGGGTAATATCGATTTCGAGCCCGCGACTGAGCCGCAGCAGCTTCTCGTAGCTGAGCGACATTTTGCCGGTTTCAATCTTTGATAAAGTTGAAACGGGAATTCGCGTGCGCTCGCTCACTTCGGTGAGCGTCCAGCCCTTTTCGGTCCGGATTTCCCGAAGGACCATTCCGGGATTTCCACCCAGCGGGGGCCGCGGATCGCTACCAGGCGGGCTCGGAACACGACTATCCGACATTTTCACCTCTCAATCGATTTTCACAACTAGCACATATTTGCGCATTTATCATATCGATCAAGCGGCGATGTCATACAAACCTGTCAATGGAAACTCAGCCAGAGCGCAGTTCGCCGTCGCTGGCGTTAGCCACCCAGCAATTTCACCATATGCTCGCGCATGGCGAATTTCTGGACCTTGCCGGTCACGGTCATCGGAAATTCGTCGACGAAACGGATGTGCCGTGGAATCTTGTAATGAGCGATGCGGCCCTGACAGTGCGCCCGCACATCGGCCTCGGACAATGTCGCGCCCGAACGGACGATGATCCAGACGCACAGTTCTTCGCCATATTTTGCGTCAGGAATGCCGACCCCCTGGACATCGGCGATGTCCGGATGGGTCAGCAGGAACTCCTCGACCTCGCGCGGGTAGATATTCTCGCCGCCGCGGATCACCAGATCCTTGATCCGGCCGACGATCTGGCAATATCCTGCATCGTCGATCGTCGCGAGATCGCCGGTGTGCATCCAGCCATCGGCATCGATCGCGTCGGCCGTCCGTTCGGCATCGTCCCAATATCCCAGCATCACCGAATAGCCGCGCGTGCAAAGCTCGCCCGTCTCACCGCGCGCCACGACATCGCCCGCCAGATCGATGAGCTTGACCTCGAGGTGCGGCTGGATACGCCCGACGGTCGAGACGCGCAGGCCCGGCGGATCGTCGGTATCGCTCTGGAAGCTGACCGGACTGGTTTCGGTCATGCCATAAGCGATCGTCACCTGATCCATATGCATCCGGTCGATGACCTCGCGCATCACCGCCATCGGGCACGGCGATCCCGCCATGATCCCGGTGCGCAGCGACGACAGGTCGAAACGGTCGAAATCGGGGTGATTCAGCGCCGCGATGAACATCGTCGGGACGCCGTACAGCGCGGTGCAGCGCTCGGCCTCGACCGCCTGCAGCACCGCTCCCGGATCGAAGGCCTCGGACGGATAGACCATCGTCGCGCCATGCACCGCGCAGGCGAGATTGCCCATCACCATTCCGAAACAATGATAGAGCGGTACCGGAATACACAACCGGTCGTCCGCGCCCAGCCCGATCCGCGCCCCGACGAAGGCACCGTTATTCAATATGTTCCGATGCGACAGCGTCGCTCCCTTGGGAAAGCCGGTGGTACCGCTGGTGAACTGGATGTTGACCGGCATGCCGGGGTCGAGCCGGACATTGGCCAGCGCGCCCGTACCCTCGCTCGCCAGCGCGGCGAACGGCAGGCAGCCGGGATGGGCTTCCTCGCCCATCACGACCACAAGCCGCAAATCGGGCAAGCGAGCAGCGTGCAACGCGCCCGGCGTCGCAGCCTTCAGCTCGGGTGCGATCTCGCCCAGCATCGCGACATAATCGCTGCCCTTGTGCGAGGGCGCGAGGATCAGCGCCGCGCAACCGACCTTGTTCAGCGCATAATCGAGTTCGGGCACCCGGTAGGCGGGATTGATATTGACGAGGATCAGCCCCGCCTTGGCGGTTGCGAACTGGACGACAACCCATTCGGCGCAATTGGGGGCCCAGATGCCGACACGGTCGCCGGGCTTCAGACCGCGTTGCAAGAGGCCCGCCGCGACGGCATCGACATGCGTGCGCAGTTCGCTCCAGCTCCACCGGATATTCTGGTGGCGAACGACGAGCGCGTCGCTATCGGGAAAACGGGCGACCGTCTGGTCGAAACGGTCGCCGATCGTCATTTCGATCAGCGGAGTCCGGTCGTCACCGCGAACAAGGCTTTCGGTCATGCATCGGCTTTCTTGAACTCGTTGTCGCGCAACTCCTTGCGCCGGATCTTGCCGCTGACCGTCTTGGGCAGGCTGCCCACGAATTCGATCTGCCGCGGATATTTATACGGCGCGGTGGTCGCCTTGACGTGGTCCTGCAGCGCTTTCGCCAGATC
>NZ_DASWTD010000440.1:0-2441 GCF_036402335.1 Sphingopyxis sp.
TCAGCAAGTCTTGGAATATTGACATATGCCTACGCCTTGCCTCCTTGCCTTGAACAAAATCGCTTCAAACCTCGATGGTGTTTTCCCTGCACTCTCCCCGCATCTCGCAGGATTACCGAATGCTTTTCACCCCGACGCTCAGCGCCGACCGCGATCTGGTGATCGCGCCCGACTACACCGCCTGGTCGAAAGCCGCGCAGGAGCATGACAGGAAATCGGGGCTTCAGGCGTGGCGCGACGCCGACGAAAGCAAGCATTTCGATTACAAGGCGATCCGCGCGCGGCTCGAAAAGCTGCGCAAGCTGTCGGCGGCGGGTGACGTCAAGGGGCTGCTCTTCGTGCTCAACGAAGGCATCCACGGCAATATCGACGGCATGGGGCACGAACGGCTCTATCAAAAGGCGCGCTTCGGCACGAAAAAGCTGATCGAGGACTATGTCGCCGAAGTCGTCGCGTCGCTCGACAAGATTGCCGCCGCGCGCAGCATCGGCCGCGAGGAAAAGCGCGATTTCTTCCGCCGTGCGCAGCATTGCTACGGCCGCTCGGCGCTGCTGCTGTCGGGCTCGGGCAGCTTCCTCTTCTTCCATATCGGCGTCGTGAAGGCATTGTGGGAAGAGGGCGTATTGCCTGCGATCATGTCGGGTGCGAGCGGCGGATCGATCGTCGCCGCGGTCGTCTGCACGCGCAAGAACGCCGATATCGGCGCCTTTCTCGAAAGCGAACGCCTCGCCAATCCCGCCCGCGATCCCGAACAGCGGCGCCTCGCGCCCGACGAGGTGCGCGAACGCCTCGCCGACCTGATCCCCGACCTGACTTTTCAGGAGGCCTATGAAGTCAGCGGCCGCCATCTCAATGTTTCGGTCGCGCCCGCCGAAAAGCACCAGAACGGCCGGCTCTTGAACGCGATCACCGCGCCGAACGTGCTGATCCGCGAGGCCGTGCTCGCGTCGTGCGCGGTGCCCGGCGTTTTCCCGCCGGTGATGCTGATGGCGCGCGACGACAAGGGCGAGCGCATTCCGTACCAGCCCGACCGGCGCTGGGTCGACGGGTCGGTGACGCACGATATTCCGACCAAGCGGCTCGAACGGCTGTACGGGGTCAACCACCATATCGTCAGCCAAGCGAACCCGATCGCGCTGCCCTTCGCGACCGACACGCGCAAGCAGATGGCGCCGATCGAGGCGATCCAGCATGCGTCGATGACGACCTTCAAGGCGTGGCTCAACGCGAACATGGTGATCTTCCAGAAACCGCTCGAGTTGATCCCGCCGCTCAACAGCATCGCGAACATGGCGCGCTCGGTGATCAACCAGGAATATACCGGCGACATCAACATCATCCGCCCGCCCAAATTCTGGTCGCCGACCAAGATCCTGAGCGATCTGGGGCAGGAGGATATCGATGAACTGATCGACACCGGCGAACGCACCGCATGGCCGAAGGTCGAGATGGTGCGCACCCAGACCGCGATCAGCCGCGCGCTCGAAGCGATCCTGGCGAAGATCGACAAGGCGGGCGACGACGGCCCCGGTCATCGCAGCGCGGCACTGAAAAAGGCGGTTCGCTGAGCATGGCGGCGGGCGCGGTGATCCTGCCGGCCGGTTCTGCGGGCGCGGGGGCGAAGCTCCACGTCACGCACTGGCTGCCCGAAGGCCGCCCGCACGCGATCATCTTGCTCGCGCACGGCTATGCCGAACATGCCGGGCGCTATGACTATGTCGCGAAACGGCTGACCGGTGCGGGCTATGCCGTCTATGCCGTCGACCATTGGGGGCATGGCAATTCGGACGGCGAGGGCGGGTATGTGCCGCGCTTCTCGGCCTTTCTCGACGGGATGGCCGAACTGCTGACCCTCGTCGAGATCAACCATGGCGATACGCCGCGCCTCCTGCTCGGTCACAGCATGGGCGGGCTGATCGCGACCCTGTTCCTCGTCGAGCGCCAGAATGATTTTGTCGCGGCGGCGCTCTCCGGCCCCGCGATCCTGCCCGCCGAACCGCCGTCGCGCTTCACCGTCTGGATCAGCCGTTTCCTCTCGCGCTTCTTCCCGCGCCTCGGCGTGCTCTCGCTCGATTCAACGGGTGTCAGCCGCGACGCGCAGGTCGTCGCCGCCTATCAGGCCGACCCGCTTGTCTATGGCGGCAAGATCGGCGCAAGGCTGGGCAAGGAATTCATGGACGCGATGGCGGTCGCGCAGGCCGACGCGCCGAAAATCCACCTTCCGATCTTGATCCAGCATGGCGAAGCCGACCGGCTCACCGCGCCGGCGGGGTCGCGTTATCTGTTCGCCAATGTCGCGTCGCAGGACAGGCGGCTCGAAATCTATCCCGGCCTGTTCCATGAAATCTATAACGAGCCCGAACGCGACGCGGTGCTGGACGACCTCGTCGGCTGGTTCGATGCGCATGTGAAGGGACGGGAGGCGGCATGAAAATCCTTCT
>NZ_DASWTD010000441.1:0-3981 GCF_036402335.1 Sphingopyxis sp.
GCCTTGCTGCTCACCGCGTGCGGGGGTGGGGGCGGCGGCGGTGGCGGTACGCCGACCCCGACGCCCACGCCGACCCCGACCCCCACGCCGACGACGGTCTACACGCCGCCCGCCGCCGAGGCGCTGACCACCGCCGACGTCGAGCGCGTGCTCGCGCAGGCCATATCCGAAGCGCAGGCGCGCAGCCTGCCGTCGGTGATCGCGGTGACCGACCGCGTCGGCAATGTCCTCGGCGTCTTCCGCATGAATGGCGCACGTGCAAACGCTACGACCTCGGCCGCACCGAACGGCGTCAATATCGACGCGCAAAATGTCACCTTCCCCGCCGAGGGGGGCGCGATCGCCAAGGCGGTCACCGGCGCCTATCTGTCGAGCGGCGGCAATGCCTTTTCGACGCGCACCGCGAGCCAGATCGTCCAGGAACATTTCCCGCCCGCGCCGACCACCGTCGGCCTCGAAAGCGGACCTCTGTTCGGGGTGCAGTTCAGCCAGCTGCCGTGCAGCGACCTGTCGGCGCGCTTCGGTGCCGCAGGCAACGCGGCGCTGATCGGCCCCAAGCGCTCGCCGCTCGGCCTCGCCGCCGACCCGGGCGGGCTGCCGCTCTACAAGAATGGCGTGCTCGTCGGCGGCATCGGGGTGATGGGCGACGGCGTCTATGGCAGCGATCCGAACATCCTCGATATCGACAACGACCCCGAGGAATTCATCGCGCTTGCGGGCACGCGCGGGTTCGAGGCGCCGAGCACGATCACCGCCGACAAGATCACCGTCGACGGGACGAGCCTGCGCTTTTCGGACGCAAGCTTCGCCGGTGTGATGTCGAACGGCAGCGCAAGCTTCGCGAGCCTCAACGGCACCGCGGGCAATCTCGTCGCGGTCACCGGCTATGCCAATGCCGCCGTGACGGCCGGGATCGCCTACGGGACCGAAGCGTCGGGCATTCGCGCCTCGACCGCCGCGGAATTCTCCAACCGCGACGCCTTCATCCTCACCGACGGCAGCGGGACCAATCGTTATCCCGTTCGCGCCGGCACCGACGGCGCAACGAACAGCGCGCCGCTGACGCAGGCCGAGGCGCGCGCGGTGCTGGAGGACGCTTTCGCGGTGATGAGTCGCGCGCGCGCGCAGATTCGCCGTCCGCTCGACAGCCGCGCGCAGGTGACGATCAGCATCGTCGACACCCACGGATCGGTGCTCGGCATTGTTCGTTCACCGGACGCACCGATTTTCGGCACCGACGTCAGCCTGCAGAAGGCGCGAACCGCGGCCTTTTTCTCGGGCGCGCAGGCGGGAAGCGAGCTGAGCGCCAATGCCAGCGCCGACGTCCGTCAATTCGTGACCGCCACGCGGACTTTCCTCAATAATTCCGCTGCGCTCACCGGCAAGATCGCCTTTTCGGACCGCGCGAACGGCAATCTGTCGCGGCCCTATTTCCCCGACGGGGAGGTCGGCCGTCCGCAAGGACCGCTGTCGCGCCCGATCGCACAGTTCAATCCCTTCTCGACCGGGCTGCAGTCGGCGCTGATCATCGGCAATCTCGACGCGCATCTGAAATTCGTGTCGGCCATCAACCCGGCCGACACGCCGCGGCGCTGCACGACCCTGCCCGACGTCGCGCCGGGGCAAAACCGGTTGCAGAACGGTATCCAGATTTTTCCGGGATCGGTCCCGATCTATCGCGGCAACCAGCTTGTCGGTGCGATCGGGGTGTCGGGCGACGGCATCGACCAGGACGACATGATCAGCTTCCTTGGTCTCCATAACGGCGGTGCGCGCGTCGGCGGCATCGGCAATGCGCCGGCCACGATCCGTGCCGACACCATCGTTGTCAATGTCGGCGCCGGGGTTCGCCTGCGTTACATCAGCTGCCCGTTCGCTCCGTTTCTCGACACGGCGGATCAGAATGTCTGCGACGGTCTATAGGCGATGATGACGGGGGGCAGCCTTTGGCCGGTCATCGCGGCACTCGCGGCGCAGGGCGCACCGGGCGCCGCCGTTGCGCAGCCGCCGCCGCCCGCTCCCGAGGGGCCGCCGGTGGCGGGGGAAGCCGCGCCCGCCGAGCAGCCTGCTGAAGAGCTGATCCCGCCGCCACCGCCGGTCGACTGGCAGGAGATGGTCAAGGACGACCTCGTCACGGGGATCATCGAGGGACGTCGCCGTCCCGGCTATACTCCCGACCTTCCCGACGCGCTGACGCAGGACAATGTCGGCGCGCTGCGTCCACCGCCGCCGCAGGCCTTTCCGGGGATGGAGGATCAACTGCCCGTCCCCGACCGCTGGCGGCTGATCGAGACGCTCGGCGTCGTCAAGGAACGCTGGTTCGATCCGTACCACCAGAACACGTACAAGGGCGACCGCGCGATTGACCGCAGCAAGGTGAAATGGCTGCCGATCAAGGGTGATGACTGGTTCTTCGTCGCCAATGCGGTGTCCGATACGGTGTTCGAACCGCGCACTTTCCCGATTCCCGTAGGGGTCCAGACGACCGAGCGGCCGGGCAGCCTCGATGTATTCGGCAAGGACCGCAGCTTCGTCTTTGCGCAGACCTTCATCGCGGGCGCCGCGCTGATCAAGGGTTCGACCGCGTTCAAGCCGCCCGACATCGAATATCGCGTCACGCTGGCGTATCAGGCCAATTATGTCGACGTGCCCGAACGGCGCGTGCTCGACGTGCGTCCGTCGAAGGCGAGCCATCGCTATGACAGCTTCCTCGGCGTGCAGGAATTGTTCGTCGACAAGCATTTGGGCAACACGTCCGACCGCTATGATTTCTATTCGGTCCGTCTCGGCATCCAGCCGTTCCAGAGCGATTTCCGCGGTTTCCTGTTCAACGACAGCCAGCTTGGCATCCGCCTGTTCGGCAACCGCGACAACAACCGCTTCCAATATAATCTCGCGGCCTTCTGGCGGCTTGAAAAGGACACCAACAGCGGCCTCAACGACATCACCCAGACGCCGCGCAGCGACTTCATCTTCACCGGCAATCTCTACCGCCAGGATTTCCCGTTCGTCGGGCTGACCAGCCAGGTCAGCGTGACCTACAATATGAATCGCGAAAAGAACGACGTGCAGATCGATCACAATGGTTTCCCGGTGCGCCCTGCGCTGCTCGGCGACCTGCGCGGGCGCGAATATGACGTCGTTTACCTCGGTTACAGTGCTGACGGGCGCATCGGGCGGATCAACCTTACCGCGAGCTTCTATGCCGCGCTTGGCGAAGACCGGAACAGTTTCTTCACGAGCAAGAAGGCGGAAATTCGCGCGGGCTTCGGCGCGGTCGAGCTCAGTTACGATCACGACTGGATGCGCTTCCGCCTGTCGGGGCTCTACGCCACCGGCGACGGCGATCCGTATAACAATACCGAAGGCGGCTACGACGCGATCTTCGAGAATCCGATCTTCGGCGGCGCCGACACCAGCTACTGGATTCGCCAGACGATCCCCTTCGCCGGCGGTGGGCGCGTGATCTCGATCAGCGGGCGCAACGGCATATTGAACTCGCTGCGTTCGTCGAAGGAAGAGGGGCAGTCCAATTTCAACAATCCCGGCACCGTCTTCATCGGCGCGGGCGCCGATTTCGACCTGACCCCCGAATTCCGCGTCAGCACCAATTTCAACCATCTCTGGTTCGAGAACACCTCGTCGTTGCAGGTGCTGCGCAGCGAGGGGTCGATCCCCAGGGATATCGGCTTCGACCTGTCGGTCGCGACGATCTGGCGGCCGAAGGCGACGCAGAACATCGTCGGGCGCCTCAGCGGCGCGGTGCTGCTGCCGGGCAAGGGGTTCAAGGACCTGTTCGACAACAAGAAAAAGAACGACGCCTATGTGTCGATCCTCGCCAATGTGATTTTGAGTTTCTGATGGAGCTGTTTCCATACAATCCGTTCGCGTCGAGCGAAGTCGAGAGGCCCATCGGTCGCGCGTGCCTTCACGGCATCTCGACTTCGCTCGATGCGAACGGGGTTTGGAGGCGAATGATGC
>NZ_DASWTD010000442.1:0-3680 GCF_036402335.1 Sphingopyxis sp.
AGGTCGCGCGCATATTGCGCGAGGAGCATCGCTTTCAGGGCTATATCCACCTGAAGACGATCGCCGGCGCCGACCCCGGGCTGATCGCACTCGCGGGGCTCTATGCCGACCGGTTGTCGACCAATGTCGAATTGCCGACCGAGGCCGGGCTTTCGAGCTTTGCACCCGAGAAGAAGTCCGAGACGATCCGCAAGACGATGGCGTCGGTGCGCGTCGGCGCCGAGGATGCGATCGAAGCTGCGAAGAGCCGGCTGATCGGCAAGGCGATGCCGCCGCGCTTTGCGCCTGCGGGGCAGTCGACGCAGATGATCGTCGGGGCGGACACGGCGCGCGACGACGATATTCTGAAGACCGCGACGAACCTCTATTCGGGCTACCAGCTTCGGCGCGTCTATTATTCGGCGTACAGTCCGATCCCCGATGCGAGCGGCGACCTGCCGCCGGTGCGCCCGCCACTGATGCGCGAGCACCGGCTGTATCAGGCCGACTGGCTGCTGCGTTTCTATGGCTTCGAACGGGCGGAGATCATGGAAGGTGCGCGCGGCGGGATGCTTGATCTTGCGATTGACCCCAAGCTGGCGTGGGCGCTGATGCGGCGCGAGGCGTTTCCCGTCGACATTAACCGCGCGCCGCGCGAGTTGCTCCTCCGCGTGCCCGGACTCGGAACGCGCGCGGTCGACCGCATCGTCGCGGCGCGACGGCTGGGCAAGCTGCGGCTGGGCGATCTCGCCAAGCTGACCGCGTCGGTGAAGAAAATGCTGCCCTTCATCGTCACGCCTGACTGGCGGCCGGGCAAACTCACCGACAGCGCCGACCTGCGTGCGCGGTTCGCCCCGCCACCCGAACAGCTGGCGCTTGCGCTGTGAGGGCGGTGGTGCTCAGGGCGCCGGGCGACTTTGCCGAATGGCGGGGTGCCGCGCGGGGTTTGCTGGCGGGCGGGGTGCCGCCTGAAGAGGTGAGCTGGCGCGGCAGCGAAGAGGGCGCGTCGCTGTTCGGCGAAGAGGCTGTTCCGGCATCGACGGGCGCGGTCTCGCTGCCGCGTGAACTGCTTGAGATGGCGGAGCGGGTGATATGTCACCGCGATGCGGAAGTGCCCTCGCGGCTCTACCGGATCATCTGGCGCGCGGCGCGCGACCGGCAATTGCTCGCGCGGACGACCGACGACGATGTCGTCTGGCTGCGCGGGGCCGACAAGGCGATCCGCCGCGATGTCCACAAGATGCACGCCTTCGTCCGGTTCCGGCGGCTCGGCGAAGACGCGGCGGGGCGCGAGAGCTTCGCCGCCTGGTTCGAACCGTCGCACCATATCCTTCGGCTGACTGCGCCCTTTTTCCAGCGGCGCTTCACCGGAATGGACTGGGCAATCATCACCCCCGACGCGCGCGCGATCTGGCACGACGAAAAACTGGCCTACGGTCCCGGCGGCACGCGGGACGAAGTGCCCGAGAGCGATGTCGTCGAGGACCAGTGGCGCACCTACTATAGTGCGATTTTCAACCCCGCACGGGTCAAGATCGACGCCATGCGTGCCGAAATGCCGAAAAAATATTGGAAGAACCTGCCCGAGGCGCAGGATATTGCACCGCTGCTCGCGGGCGCCGAAGCGCGGGTGGAACGCATGCGCGAAGCGGCCGTTTCGATGGCGAACCCTCTGACCGACAAATGGCGGACGCGCGTGCCCGATGAATTGGCCCTCGACGACGATGAGAAGACGCTCGATGACATCGCGCGCGCGGTCGATCGCTGCACGCGCTGCCCGCTCTATTGCAACGCAACGCAGGGCGTCGCGGGGGAGGGGCCAAAGTCGGCAAAAATCATGCTTGTCGGCGAACAGCCGGGCGATCAGGAGGATCTGCAGGGACGGCCGTTCGTTGGGCCCGCGGGGCAGGTGCTCAACGAGGCGCTGGCGGAGGCGGGACTCGACCGGAGGCGGCTGTTCCTCACCAATGCGGTCAAGCATTTCAAGTTCGAACCGCGCGGCAAAAGGCGGCTCCACCAGAACCCGACGACAGGAGAGATCGACATCTGTCGCTGGTGGCTCGAGAAGGAGCGCGCACTCGTCCAGCCCGAACTGATCATCACATTGGGCGCAAGCGCGCTGCGCGGCGTGACGGGCAAGAGCGCGAGCATCAAGTCGATGCGCGGCACGGTCCATGAACTGGAAGGGGGAAGCAAATTGATCGCGACGATCCACCCCTCCTTCCTGCTGCGGCTTCCCGACCGCGAGCGCGCCGCAAAGGAACGCGAGATGTTCGTTGCCGACCTCGCGCTCGCACGGAAGCTCGCTGCCTGATGGCGAAGGCGAAGATCTGGATCGAGCCGCATCCGGGCGGCATCTATGTGAAGCCCGCCGACCTGTGGATCGACCCGTCGCGCCCGGTCGAACGCGCCGCGGTGACGCACGGCCACGCCGACCATGCGCGCAGCGGCCATGGTGCGGTGTTTGCGACTCCCGAGACGCTCGCGATCATGGCGCTGCGCTACGGCGTCGATGCCGAGGCGAGCCATAATCACGCGTTCGTCTATGGCGACGGGTTCGAGCGTGGCGGGGTGCGCTTCAGCTTTCACCCGGCGGGGCATGTGCTCGGCAGCGCGCAGATATTGATGGAATATGCGGGCGAGCGGATCGTCGTCACCGGCGATTACAAGCGGCGGCCCGATCCGACCTGCGCGCCGTTCGAGGTCGTGCCGTGCGATATCTTTATCACTGAGGCGACCTTCGGCCTGCCGGTGTTTCGCCATCCGCCGACGGTCGACGAGATCGCGAAGCTGATCGGTGCGGTGCGCGCCGAACCCGATCGTTCGGTGCTCGTCGGCGCCTATGCGCTCGGCAAGGCGCAGCGCGTGATTGCCGAATTGCGCGGCGCGGGGTGGGACGCGCCCATCTATATCCACGGTGCGCTCGAGAAGATGTGCCAGCTTTATGCGGTGCACGGCATCGACCTCGGCGAACTGCGGCTGGTGAGCGAAACCGACAAGGCCGAAATGGCAGGGCAGATCGTCCTCGCGCCGCCGTCGGCGCTGAACGATCGCTGGTCGCGGCGGCTGCCCGATCCGGTGACCGCGATGGCGTCGGGCTGGATGCGCGTCCGCCAGCGCGCACGGCAACGGATGGTCGAATTGCCGCTGGTGATTTCGGACCATGCCGACTGGGACGAGCTGACGACGACGATTTCGGAGGTGAACCCGAAGGAAAGCTGGATCACCCACGGTAGCGAGGACGGCCTCTTGCGCTGGTGCGAACTCACCCAGCGCAAGGCGCGCGCGCTGCACCTCATCGGGCGCGATCTTGAGGAGGAAGCGTGAAGCGCTTCGCTGCCCTGATCGACCGGCTGATCTACACGCGCTCGCGCAACAGCAAGCTCGCGCTGATCGTCGACTACCTGCGGCATACGCCCGACCCCGACCGCGGCTGGGCGATCGCTGCGCTGACCGAGAGCCTCGATTTTCCGGCGGTGAAGGCGGGGACGGTGCGGGCGTTGCTGGCAACACGGGTGGATGAGGAATTGTTCCGGCTGTCGCGGCATTTCGTCGGCGATACGGCCGAGACGGCAGCTTTGCTCTGGCCGGAAAACAAGCCCCTCCCCTTCAGGGGAGGGGTTGGGGTGGGGGCTATCGGCCTTGGTGCAACCTCGACGGCCCCCACCCCCGGCCCCTCCCCTGAAGGAGAGGGGGGACTA
>NZ_DASWTD010000443.1:0-6859 GCF_036402335.1 Sphingopyxis sp.
AAGATCATATCGATCCGCCGGGGTCTTTTGCTGTTATCAGGCCGGCCGTTTTTCGCCATTTTTGGCGGGTCAGCGGCCGGAGCTTCATCCACCGCGGTACAGTAACCGTTCGCTTTGATGGGCGGACATTTAAAGGTGAAGCATTCATGCCCACGATCAACCAGCTGGTCCGCAAGGGCCGGACTCCCCAGAAGGTGAAGTCCAAGGTCCCTGCGATGGACGCAAACCCGCAAAAGCGCGGCGTTTGCACCCGTGTCTACACGACGACCCCGAAAAAGCCGAACTCGGCGCTCCGCAAGGTTGCGAAGGTCCGCCTGACCAACCAGCGCGAAGTCATCACCTATATCCCGGGCGAAGGCCACAACCTCCAGGAACACAGCGTTGTGCTGATCCGCGGCGGTCGTGTCCGCGATCTTCCCGGTGTGCGTTACCACGTCCTGCGCGGCGTGCTCGATACGCAGGGCGTGAAGGACCGCAAGCAGAGCCGTTCGAAATACGGCGCGAAGCGTCCGAAGTAAGGACCGCTTTTTCGGCTATCTGATCATCCCAGGCTGCCTCGGCGCCGGGATGCTGTTGTAAAAGGAATTACCTATGGCTCGTCGTCGTCGTCCCGAACGCCGCGAAATCCTGCCCGATCCCCGTTTCGGTGATACGGTGCTGTCGAAGTTCATGAACAGCGTCATGCTGGACGGGAAGAAGTCCGTCGCCGAAAGCATCGTTTACGGTGCGCTCGAATCGGTCGAAGCCCGCGCCAAGAAGGAACCGCTCGGCGTGTTCCACGAAGCGCTCGCGAACATCCGCCCGAACATCGAAGTCCGCAGCCGCCGCGTCGGCGGTGCGACCTACCAGGTTCCGGTCGAAGTCCGTCCGGACCGTGCGCAGGCGCTCGCGATCCGCTGGCTGATCACCGCCGCGCGCAACCGCAGCGAGACCACGATGGCGGCGCGCCTGTCGGGCGAACTGCTCGATGCGTCGAACAACCGTGGCAACGCGGTGAAGAAGCGCGAAGATACGCACCGCATGGCCGAAGCGAACCGCGCCTTCAGCCACTACCGCTGGTAAGCGCTGGCGGGACGCCCCCTCGACCCGGGGTGGCGCGTCTCGCAATCGTAACAATCGTTCCTATATCGGGGACGGCCCCAAAGGCCGTCCCCCACATCCAAGGAAAAGACCATGGCACGCAGCCATCCGCTCGATAAATATCGCAACTTTGGCATTATGGCGCACATCGACGCCGGCAAGACCACGACCACCGAGCGCATCCTTTACTACACCGGCAAGTCCTACAAGATCGGCGAAGTCCATGACGGCGCCGCGACGATGGACTGGATGGAACAGGAGCAGGAACGCGGCATCACGATCACGTCGGCGGCGACCACTTGCCTGTGGAAAGCCGACGAAGGTCAGGGCCCCGAGCATCGCCTGAACATCATCGACACCCCCGGACACGTCGACTTCACGATCGAGGTCGAACGTTCGCTGCGCGTGCTCGACGGCGCGATCACCGCGTTCGACGGCGTTGCCGGCGTCGAGCCGCAGTCGGAAACCGTGTGGCGCCAGGCGGACAAGTACAAGGTTCCGCGGATGTGTTTCATCAACAAGCTCGACCGCACCGGCGCCGATTTCTATTATTGCGTCCAGACGATCGTCGATCGCCTCGGCGCGACGCCGGCCGTGCTCTATCTGCCGATCGGCGCCGAAGGCGACTTCAAGGGTCTCGTCGACCTCGTCAACGAGCGTGCGATCATCTGGAAGGACGAAAGCCTCGGCGCCGAATTCTTCTATGAGGAAATCCCTGCTGACCTCGCCGACAAGGCGGCCGAATATCGTGAAAAGCTCGTCGAGCTCGCCGTCGAGCAGGACGACGATGCGATGGAAGCCTATCTCGAAGGCACCGTCCCCGACGTCGCCACGCTCAAGAAGCTGATCCGCAAGGGTACGCTGGCGCAGGCATTCGTTCCGGTCCTCTGCGGCTCGGCGTTCAAGAACAAGGGTGTGCAGACGCTGCTCGACGCCGTCGTCGATTACCTGCCTTCGCCGCTCGACATTCCTGACGTCCAGGGCATCAACCCGGCGAACGACCAGCCCGACTCGCGCGAGACCTCGGACTCGGCGCCGCTGTCGCTGCTCGCCTTCAAGATCATGAACGACCCGTTCGTCGGTTCGCTCACCTTCGCCCGCATCTATTCGGGGACGCTGAACAAGGGCACGTACCTGAACTCGGTGAAGGACAAGAAGGAAAAGGTCGGTCGCATGCTGCTGATGCATGCGAACAGCCGCGAAGACATCGAAGAAGCCTATGCGGGCGACATCGTTGCGCTCGCCGGCCTCAAGGAAACCACCACCGGGGACACGCTCTGCGCCACCAACGCGCCGATCATCCTCGAGCGGATGGAATTCCCCGAGCCGGTCATCGAGCTGTCGGTGGAACCGAAGACCAAGGCCGACCAGGAACGCATGGGCATCGCGCTCAACCGCCTGGCCGCCGAGGATCCCTCGTTCCGCGTGTCGACCGACCATGAATCGGGCCAGACGATCATCAAGGGCATGGGCGAGCTTCACCTCGACATCCTCGTCGATCGCATGAAGCGCGAGTTCAAGGTCGAAGCGAACGTCGGCGCGCCGCAGGTGGCGTACCGCGAATCGCTCGCGAAGGCTGTCGACGTCGACTATACCCACAAGAAGCAGTCGGGCGGCTCGGGCCAGTTCGGCCGCGTCAAGGTCAGCGTCGCTCCCGGCGAACGCGGCGCAGGCATCACCTTCATCGACGAGATCAAGGGCGGCAACATTCCGCGCGAATATATCCCGTCGGTCGAAAAGGGCATGCGCGAGTCGGCCGAAAACGGTCACATGATCGGCTTCCCGATCATCGACTTCGAAATCAAGCTCACCGACGGCGCGTACCACGACGTCGACTCGTCGGCGCTGGCGTTCGAAATCGCGGGCCGTGCAGCAATGCGCGAAGTGGCGGCCAAGGCCGGCATCAAGCTGCTCGAGCCGGTGATGAAGGTCGAGGTCGTTACCCCCGAGGAATTCATGGGTGACGTGATCGGCGATCTCAACAGCCGCCGCGGGCAGATCCAGGGCACCGACAGCCGGGGCATCGCCCAGGTCGTCGAGGCGATCGTCCCGCTGGCGAACATGTTCGGCTATGTGAACCAGCTACGCAGCTTCAGCCAGGGCCGCGCCAGCTACTCGATGCAATTCTCGCATTATGAGGAAGTGCCGACCAACGTCGCCGAAGAAGTGAAGGCCAAGATGGCCTGACGGGTCAAAGTCGCGCGGGCTTGCACCGCGCGGCAAGACCCTCTAAGGGCGGCGCCTGATTCAGCAGGCGCGTCCAGGACTGATCAACGCAAACATCGAACAAGAAGGTTGTTACATCATGGCCAAGGCTAAATTTGAGCGGACGAAGCCGCACTGCAACATCGGCACCATCGGTCACGTCGACCATGGCAAGACCTCGCTGACCGCAGCGATCACCAAGGTGCTCGCCGAAAACGTCGCCGGCAACGCCGCCGTCGACTTCGCGAACATCGACAAGGCTCCCGAAGAGCGCGAGCGCGGTATCACCATTTCGACCGCGCACGTCGAATATGAAACCGATGGCCGCCACTATGCGCACGTCGACTGCCCGGGCCACGCCGACTATGTGAAGAACATGATCACCGGTGCCGCCCAGATGGACGGCGCGATCCTCGTCGTATCGGCCGCTGACGGCCCGATGCCGCAGACCAAGGAGCACATCCTTCTCGCGAAGCAGGTCGGCGTTCCGACCATGGTCGTGTTCCTCAACAAGGTCGACCAGCTCGACGATCCCGAACTGCTCGAACTCGTCGAGCTCGAAATCCGCGAAGAACTGTCGAAGCGCGACTTTGACGGCGACAATATCCCGATCATCCCGGGTTCGGCGCTCGCCGCCCTCGAAGGTCGCGACGACAACATCGGCAAGGACGCGATCCTGAAGCTGATGGCTGCCGTCGACGCGTGGATCCCGCAGCCGGAACGTCCGCTCGACAAGCCCTTCTTGATGCCGATCGAAGACGTGTTCTCGATCTCGGGTCGCGGTACCGTCGTCACCGGCCGTATCGAAACCGGCGTCGTCAAGGTGGGTGAAGAAGTCGAAATCGTCGGCATCAAGGACACCAAGAAGACCGTCGTGACCGGCGTCGAAATGTTCCGCAAGCTGCTCGACCAGGGCCAGGCTGGCGACAACGTCGGTGCGCTGATCCGCGGCGTCGGCCGTGAAGAAGTCGAGCGTGGCCAGGTTCTCTGCAAGCCCGGCTCGATCAAGCCGCACACCGAGTTCACCTCGGAAGTGTACGTCCTGTCGAAGGACGAAGGCGGCCGTCACACGCCGTTCTTCGCGAACTATCGTCCGCAGTTCTACTTCCGCACCACGGACGTCACCGGCGAGGTCATCCTCCCCGAGGGCACCGAAATGGTCATGCCGGGCGACAACGTCCAGCTGTCGGTCAAGCTGATCGCCCCGATCGCCATGGACCCGGGTCTGCGCTTCGCAATTCGCGAAGGCGGCCGCACGGTCGGCGCAGGGGTTGTGGCAACCGTCACAAAGTAATATAGGGCCGCGAGCCGCCTGATTCGGAAGCGATTCGGGCGGCTCGCAGCTTTAAGAATTTTGATGGCCGGTCCGGCTTCCATGCGGAAGTCGGAGCAGGCCATTTCGGCTCTTTCGCATCGTCAGACGGGATTCGACTGGAACAGTCATGGAAACGCAGAATATTCGCATTCGCCTGAAGGCCTTTGATCACCGCGTGCTCGATCAGGCCACCACCGACATCGCCGACACGGCGCGTCGTACCGGAGCGCTTATTCGCGGCCCGATCCCGCTGCCTACGCGCATCGAGAAATTCACCGTGAACCGCGGCCCGCACATCGACAAAAAGTCGCGCGAGCAGTTCGAGGTGCGTACCCACAAGCGGCTGCTCGACATCGTGCAGCCCACCCCGCAGACGGTCGACGCGCTGATGAAGCTCGACCTCGCCGCGGGCGTGAACGTCGAAATCAAGTTGGCGTAAGCCAACGCAGCCCCGGCGAAAGCCGGGGTCTCTATCGGCAGGACACTTCGGTGGCTGCATTGTCCGGAGCGATCCGGACCGACGATAGGGTGGATACCGCCGGACCTCTTCCTTGCGAAGAAACATGGTCCGGGCTGCGTCCCCCGTCTCGCCGCTCTCCCACGGGAAGGTGGCACCTCAGCCCGGACGGGGCGATGCATCGAAATTTCGGGCTGGGAGGGTTCCATCGGGGCAATGCCTTGGTGGGTCCCGCAAGCCGTGCGGAATGGTCCGCCCGGCCTCTGTTGAGGAGTATGATCATGCGGACTGGCGTGATCGCGAAGAAAATGGGGATGACCCGCCTGTTTCAGGACGACGGCCGCCACGTGCCCGTCACCGTCCTGAGCCTCGAAGGCTGCCAGGTCATTTCCGTGCGCGAACAAGAACGTGACGGCTATGTGGCCGTTCAGCTCGGTGCCGGCTCGGCGAAGGCGAAGAATGTTGCGAAGCCGCAGCGTGGCGCTTTCGGCAAGGCCGAAGTCGAACCCAAGGCGAAGGTCGTCGAATTCCGCGTCGCCGACGACGCGACGCTCGACGTCGGCGCCGAACTGTCGGCCGACCATTTCGTCGCCGGCCAGATCGTCGACATCCAGGGCGTGACCCAGGGCAAGGGCTTTGCCGGTGCGATGAAGCGCTGGGGTTTCGGCGGTATGCGCGCGACCCACGGTGTTTCGATCAGCCACCGTGCGCATGGTTCGACCGGTAACCGCCAGGACCCGGGCCGCGTCTTCAAGAACAAGAAGATGGCCGGCCACATGGGCGCGCGCAATCGCACCCAGCAGAATCTCGAAATCGTCCGCACCGACGTCGAGCGCGGCCTTCTCTTCGTCAAGGGCTCGGTCCCTGGCTCGAAGGGCGGCTGGCTGATGGTCCGCGATGCGGTCAAGCTGCCGCGCCACCCCGAAGCCCCCTATCCGGCGGGCATCAAGAGCGCGGCGAACGCCAATCAAGAAGCCCCGGCGGATGCGCCTGTGGAAACCCCGGTTGAAGAAACCGTGGTCGACACTGCCACCACCGACGGCGCACAGGAGTCCTGATCATGAAGGTCAAGGTTCAGACCCTCGACGGTAAAGCCGGCACCGACATCGATCTCAACGACGACGTCTTCGGTGTCGACGCCCGCGCAGACATCCTGCACCGCGTCGTCGCATGGCAGCTCGAAAAGCGCCGTGGTCCGGCTCGTGCCGCCCGCGAACGCAGCGATGTGTCGCGCACCGGCAAGAAGTTCGGTCGCCAGAAGGGCGGCGGTACCGCGCGTCACGGCGATCGCAAGGCGCCGATCTTCATCGGCGGTGGCAAGGCGCATGGTCCCCGTGCACGCACCTTCGGCCACTCGCTGAACAAGAAGATCCGCACCCTCGGCCTGAAGATGGCGCTGAGCGACAAGGCGAAGGGCGGCAAGCTCGTCGTCATCGACACGCTCGAGCTCAAGGACGCGAAGACCAAGGCGCTCGCCGGCAAGCTCGGCAAGCTCGAACTCGGCAATCGCGCGCTCTTCATCGATGGTGACGCGGTGCACGAAAGCTTCGCGCTGGCTTCGGCCAACCTCATCGGTGTCGACTCGCTGCCCGCCATCGGCGCCAACGTCTATGACATCATCCGTGCCGACACGCTGGTCCTGACCCGCGCGGCGGTCGAAAAGCTGGAGGCCCGCTGCAATGGCTAAGGCAAAAACCATCGACGCGCGTCACTACGACGTGATCCTCGCTCCGGTGATCACCGAAAAGTCGACGCTGCTCAGCGAAAATGACGCGGTGGTGTTCAAGGTCGCGAACGACGCG
>NZ_DASWTD010000444.1:0-7949 GCF_036402335.1 Sphingopyxis sp.
CGGGATGACGAAGGACTGGAAATGGCCGATGTGAACCCCGGCGAAAGCCGGGGCCCAGTAGCGCCGTGGGGAGATGGGCCCCGGCTTTCGCCGGGGTTCACGAGAGGTCAGCTCACCACCCCAAATCGGACGCCTGGGAAAAAAGGCCTTTCCTACATTATCCAGCCATGCCAGCCTTCATCCCGGCTCTTTCACCTGATGGACAAAAGCGGTTGCCGGCAGGTGCGGGCAAACGGTCAGGGCCGGGCGCTTCCAGCACCCGGCAGGGTCAAATGGAACGGCGCACAGGGCTGAACTTTACTGAACTTTGGGCAATTTGCAGCAGCGATGGCACATACCGCCCCAAAGCCGCCGCGAATGTCCTCGATCAGCGCTTCATGCACTGACGCACATCGTCGCGCTTATACTCGCTGCAGTTCCACAGCGCCTTTTCGAACCCGGCCTTGTCGTCGCGCAGATAGGAAAAGGTCATCGCCGCGCGCTGGGTTTCGCTCATCGCGTCGCTGTCGGGTTTCAGCACCGGGTTGGTCCACCCCATGAACTTGCAGTAGGGCTTGTCGCCGCACAGGCGCAGCGCGGTCGTCACGAAGCTTTCGGGCGCCGCCTTGCGGTCGAGCTGGGTGTAGATGGTATCGCGGCCCGCCGCTTCGCCGGCGCCCGCGACGACGCGTGCTTCGCCGACCGCAGCATTGGCATCGACGCCCGCGGCGATCTCGGTCGGGAGGAGCCCGAGCGCGTTGGCGTGGAGCGGCGATAGCGCAGCCAGCTTGGCCACGGGGCCATCATTGCCCGACACCGCACCGCGGAACGCGCCCGGCGTGCCCCAATAGCCCGGCCAGCGGAAGAAGAGATGCGTGTCGACGATCGCGATCTTCTCGAGGCTGTCGCTCCAGTAAGGGCGGACCCAGTCGGTGTGATAATGGGTGGCAAGCCCGACCGACGGGTCGGTCAGGCCCGACAGCATCATGTCGGCGTTGACTTGGGCACGTATCCACGCCGCTTCGGAATAGCGGCGCGCGAGCGCGCCGTCGCAGGTGAAGGTAAACTGGCACCCCGTCCGGCGTTCGGATCCCTGAAACACCACGCCGCAGATCGATTTGGGAAAGGCGGGGTGGCGTGCCCGGTTGATCACCACCTGGCCGACCGACAATTGCCCGCGGCTATCGTCGCCGGCTTCGTAGATCATCGCGGCGGCGAGACAGTCGCGCGCGCGCAATCGCGCGTCGCCGCTGCCGGCATAGACGAAAGGCCGCGCCGCGACGAAGCCCTTGGTCACCAGCGCGATCCGCGCGTTGGCGGCGCGGGCGTCGTCCTCGGTCACCGGGGCCAGTTCCATCGGCAGCACATCGGGCACGACATCGGCAGGCGGCGCGACCGGACGGGGCCGCGCCCCAAGGGTGCCGGCGCTGTCGATGCGGCTGACGTACAGGACCGCGCCGATCGCCACCGCGACGAGCAGGACGAACAGCCAGCCCGTCCAGTCGCGCCGCAAGGGCAACGCCGATCGATCGTCCTGGAGATGCACGGGAGGTCCTCAGATCTCCGGGAGGAAATCAGGAACCGACAGGTAACGCTCGCCTGTGTCGTAGTTGAAGCCGAGCACGCGGCTACCCGGCGGGAGTTCGCCAAGCTTCTGCGCGATGGCCGCCAGCGTTGCCCCCGACGAAATGCCGACGAGCATGCCTTCCTCGGTCGCGGAACGGCGCGCATAGTCCTTGGCCGCCGCTGCATCGACCTTGATTACGCCGTCGAGCAGGTCGGTGTGCAGGTTGCGCGGAATGAAGCCGGCACCGATGCCCTGGATCGGGTGCGGCGCGGGCTGCCCGCCCGAGATGACGGGCGACGCATCGGGTTCGACCGCAAAGACCTTCAAATTCGGCCAATGGGCTTTCAGGAACTGCGCGGCACCGGTGATATGACCGCCGGTGCCGACGCCGGTGATCAGTACGTCGATCGGCGTATCCTTGAAATCGGCGAGGATTTCGGGGCCAGTCGTGCGGACGTGGACGTCGATATTCGCCTCATTCTCGAACTGCTGCGGCATCCATGCGCCCGGGGTCGTCTCGACCAGTTCGATCGCGCGCTCGATCGCGCCCTTCATGCCCTTTTCGCGCGGCGTCAGGTCGAAGGTCGCGCCATAGGCCAGCATCAGCCGGCGACGCTCGACCGACATGCTTTCGGGCATGACGAGGACGAGCTTGTAACCCTTGACCGCCGCCGCCATCGCGAGGCCGATGCCGGTGTTACCCGACGTCGGCTCGACGATGGTGCCTCCGGCCTTCAGGCTGCCGTCCTTCTCGGCCGCCTCGATCATCGCGAGACCGATTCGATCCTTGATCGATCCACCGGGATTGCTGCGTTCCGACTTTATCCAGACTTCGGCGTCGGGGAACAGTTTCGCGACGCGAATATGCGGCGTATTCCCGATGGTATCGAGGATCGAATTGGCTTTCATGATCGGTGCGCTCTCTCTTTGAACTCGAAACGCGGGTCGCGACGGACGCGATTTGGCCAGTCGCCGGCGCGGAGCCAGCGGGCCTCGTCCGCCAGCACCGGCGTTGGCGCGGGTTGTAACGAGGCGAGCAGATACTGTCCATAAGGCCAGTCTCCGATCCCCGAGTCGGCGTTGATATGGCCGAACGGCCCGGCGTTGACGAAGCGGGCGTCCCAGTGCCGCGACAGGCGCCAGACATGCGCGGTCTTGGCATAGGGATCGTCGTCGCTGGCGACGACGATCATCGGTGTCTGCGACGACAGCGCCGGCGAGTCGGTGAAGCTGTCGACGCGGCTGTCGCGGCGCAGTTGCGACAGGTCGGGCGGTGCGACGAGCAGGGCACCCGCAATGCGGTCACGGGCCACGCTGCTCGCCGCGGCGAACCAGTGCGCGAAGGCATGGCAGCCGAGGCTGTGCGCCGCGATGAGGACGGGGTCGTGCTCGGCGTCGATCGCTTCGGCGATCCGCTCGACCCACTGGTCCTTCAGCGGTTCGTCCCAGCTGCCGAGCTCGACGCGTTCGCAACGGGCGAAGCTGCGTTCCCACAGGCTTTGCCAGTGGGTCGGGCCGCTGTTGTAGAGGCCGGGGATGGTCAGGATTTTATGGCGGATATTCGAATTGTGCATGGCGGTCGCTCCATCGGGGGAGAGAGGGGAACCGCGGTGACGGGTGCAACCTACATAATTCAACTAAATAAATTGACAATAGCCCTTAGGCAGAATGAGCGCGCGACGCGGCGAATGGTTTCGCCGCTAGTCGCTCACCTGCCTGAATTGCGGTTCGAACGTCCTGGCGCGGCGCAGTTCGGGGAATATCCAGGCCCATAGCGCAGTCACGCCGACCGCGGCCGCTCCGCCGACGACGACCGCGCTGACCGGGCCCAGCGCGGCCGCCATCGCACCGGCGCGCATCTCGCCAAGCTCGTTCGACGCGGAAATCGCGAGTCCCGAGGCGGCGCTGACCCGGCCGCGCATGTGATCGGGGGTGTTGAGCTGGATCAACGTACCGCGCACGAAGACCGAGAACATGTCGGCGGCGCCCATGAGGACGAGGACACCAAGCGACAGGATCAGATTGGTCGAGAGCCCGAAGACAACCGTCCCCGCGCCGAACACCGCGACGGCCCAGAGCATCTTCACCCCGACGTTGCGCTCGATCGGGCGGATCGCGAGGCCGACGGCAACGGCAACCGATCCTGCGGCGACGGCGGCGCGCATCAATCCTGCGCCTTCGGGGCCGGCGTGCAATATGTCGCGGGCGAATACGGGGAACATCGCGGTGGCGCCCGCGAGCAGGACGGCGAATAGATCGAGCGTTATCGTCCCGAGCAGGAAGCGCTCGACCCACACGAACTGCAGCCCGTCGACCATTTCGCGCAAGGGGTGGCGGCGAACTTCGGCAGGCGGCGGAAGGACGGGGCGCACGCGGCTGAGCGTAAAGGCCGAGATGGCGAGGAGCGCGGCGGAGAAGACATAGACCGCCCCGGGGTGGGCGGCGTAGATGAGTCCGCCTGCGGCGGGGCCGATCACCGACGCCGATTGCCAGGCGATGCTGCTCATCGCGATCGCACGCGGCAGGACCGTAGGCGGGACGATATTGGGCGCGATCGCGCTCATCGCGGGCCCGGAAAAGACGCGCGCGACACCGTGGAGCGCAGCGAGCCCGAAGAGGAGCGGCAGCGTCAGCTGATCGTGCCACGTGAACCAGCCGAGCGTCGTGGCGATGAGCAGGTCGATCACGTTCGAGAAGATCGCGACGCTGCGCCGCTCGAACCGGTCGGCCGCCCAGCCGGCGACGGGGGTCAGGATGGCGAGCGGGACAAACTGGAAGAGGCCGAGCAGCCCGAGCTGGAGCGAGGCTTCCTCGATCGACATGCCATAGTCGGTGCGCGCGGTGTCATAAAGCTGGTAGCCGATGACGACCACCATCGCGATCGTCGCCATCACCGCGGTAAAGCGCGCAACCCAGAAATAGCGGAAGTCGGGATAGCTGAGCGGGGAGGGGGCTTTGGGCGTCGCCTCCGGCATCACCGGTTCTTCGCCTTCTGGGGGAGGGATCGTTGCCATTGTGCTTCGCCGTAGCCCGCTTTTCGTCGCTGTCCAGATGGCATAGCTTTGCCGTTCGTCGATTATCGGGTGTCATCGGCCCGGGCTGCTGGCAGAAGCGCCCGCACTGGAGACAGGGAGATTATCCAATGAAAAGAAAATTTGTTCGCTTCGGCGGTGCTGCGACGGCTGCAACGCTGCTGGTACTGACCGCGTGCAATGCATCGGACAATAAATCGTCGACCGCGCCTGGCGCAAAGAACTGGACCGAGTTCCGCGACAATTTCCTTGCGGGCTATTTCCCGCTCAATCCGAATTTTGCGGTCTATCAGGGCAAGCACGAGTTCGATGGCCAGCTCCCCGACTGGTCGCGTGAGGGTCTGGAAAAGCAGGCCGCCTATCTGGAAAAGGCGATTGCCGACGCCAAGGCTTTCGACGGCGAGATGACCGATGCGGAGAAGTTCGAACGCGATTATCTGGTCCATGTCGCACAGGGCCAGCTCTTCTTCCTCCGCGATACCGATTTCGCGCAGAAGAACCCGTCCTTCTACACCGGCGCGCTCGACCCCAACGTCTATATCGCGCGCCCCTATGCCGACGCGACAACGCGGATGAAGGCGTTCATCGCCTATGCCGAAAAGGTCCCGGCAGCCGCGGCACAGATCAAGGCGAACCTCAAGCTTCCGCTGCCCGCGACCTTCGTCAAATATGGCACCGCAGGCTTCGGCGGCTTTGCCGACTATTATACCGGCGACGCAAAGGCCGCCTTTGCGTCGGTCAAGGACGAGGCGCTGCAGAAGCAGTTCGACGAAGCCGTCGCAAAAGCCGGCGCAGCGATGACCGACCTCGCCAAATATGTCGGATCGCAGCCGGGTACGGCAGACGGCTACGCGCTCGGCGCCGAGAAATTCTCGAAGATGATCCTGACCAACGAGGGCGTCGACACGCCGCTCGACGAGCTGGAGCGTATCGGGCAGGCCGACCTCAAGCGCAACCAGGACGCGCTGAAGGCTGCCTGCGCGACCTATGCCGCCGGAATGACGATCGCCGACTGCATGAAGAAGATGAATTCGGACAAGCCCGCCGACGGCCCGGTTGCCGAGGCACGGCGCCAGCTGCCGGCGCTTCGGGCCTTCCTGATCGAAAAGGACATCGTGACGATCCCGGGGACCGAACAGGCGCAGGTCGAGGAATCGCCGCCGTATAACCGGCAGAACAGCGCCTATATCGACATTCCGGGGCCATATGAGAAAGGCCTGCCGTCGGTCTATTATATCTCGCCGCCCGATCCCGCGTGGGACAAGCAGACGCAGGCCGATTTCGTGCCGGGACGCAAGGATTTGATGTTTACCTCGGTCCATGAAGTCTGGCCGGGCCACTTCCTCAACTTCCTCCACTCGAACCGCGCCGAAAGCATCTTCGGCAAGCTCTTCGTCGGCTATGCCTTCGCCGAGGGCTGGGCGCATTATACCGAAGAGATGATGTGGGATGCCGGACTGGGTGAGGGCGATCCCGAGACGCATATCGGCCAGCTGTCGAACGCGCTGCTGCGCGATTGCCGCTATTTGTCCGCCATCGGCCTGCATACCAAGGGCATGACGGTCGCGGACTCGGAAAAGCTGTTCAAGGAGCAATGCTATCAGGACGAGGGCAATGCGCGGCAGCAGGCGGCGCGGGGCACCTATGATCCCGCCTACCTCAACTATACGATGGGCAAGCTGATGATCCGCAAGCTGCGCGACGACTGGACCAAGGGCGACAAGACGAAGTGGAAGGCGTTCCACGACGAATTCCTGTCCTACGGCGGCCCGCCGATCCCGATGGTGCGCGCGGCGATGATGAAAGAGAAAGCGCCCAAGGCGGTCTTCTGATCGCAAAACGGAAAATCAACCGGTAGACGGCTAGCCTCCTAGAAAAAGGGGGCTAGCCGATGGTCGGGATATCCCCCGCCGTCCGGTTCAGCCCGCCGGTGCGCGCAACCGCGCAACGAAAAATCCGTCGAGGCCGCCGTCGTCGGCCAACAGACCCGGCAAGGTCCGAACGAAGCCCTCGCTGTCGGGAGCGATCGTTTCGGGCAGTTCGCCGGCGCGTGGCGCTTCGACGGTCCAGCCGGCATGACGATCGAGGAACGCCCGGACCTGATCTTCGCCCTCTTCGCGTTCGAGCGAGCAGGTCGCATAGACCAGCATCCCGTCGGGCTTGACCCAGCGTGCGGCCCGCGCGAGCAATTCGGCCTGCAATGCGGCCATTTCGGCGATCTGGCGCGGCTCGATACGATGCAGCACGTCAGGATGGCGGCGAAAGATGCCGGTCGCCGAACAGGGCGCGTCGAGCAGGATGGCATCGACAGATCGGGTCGGTTCCCAAGAGCGGACATCGCCCCGGACAATTTCGGCCGAAAGCCCCGTGCGTCGCATATTGGCGTCAAGCCGCTCAAGCCTTTTGGCACTGGAATCGACGGCGATGACCTTCCAGCCGGCAGCCGCGAGCTGCATCGTTTTTCCACCTGGCGCCGCACAAAGGTCTAGCACGACCCGGCCTTGGCCCGCGCCGAGCAGTCGTGCGGGCAGGCTCGCTGCCAGATCCTGCACCCACCAGCCACCTTCAGCATAGCCCGGCATCGCCTCGACGGCCTGCCCGCGCGGCAGGCGGCGATGGCGCGGCGCGAGCGAAACGGCCTCGGGCCATTCGTCGGCGTCGGGTTCTGCCGCGAAACTGAGGTCGATCGGCGGCGGTCCGCTCCAGCCGGCTTCGGCCGCCTCGACCGTCGTCAGATCCCATTGTTCGGCCCATCGCTCGGCGGCCGGCAGGGGAAGCGTGGCGCGTTCGGGAAGTTGCCATTCGTCCTGCTGCGCGCGCGACAGGATGGCATGGACCAGTCGGCGCGGCCCTCCATCGACAAGGGGCAGAGCCGTCGATACGACGGCATGCCCCGGGCTTTTCAGCACCAGCAACTGCGCCAGCGCGATCCGCAGCACGGCGCGCGATTTGACGTCGTCGGGCAGGATTTGCGTCGTCGCGCCATCAATGAGTGCGTCGATGTCCACCATCCAGCGCAGCGTTTCGGAGGCGATCGCCACCGCAAAGGCACGGTCGGCTCCCGTCAGCCCTTGTGCCGCGGCGTGCATCGCGACATCGAGCGGATCACCGCGCCGAAGGATCGCGTCCATCAGCCGCAGCGCGGCGCGGCGCGGAGCCATGCCCAGCACACCGTCCTGGCCCGGCGCGCGCCGACGGCGGGGCGGGCGGCGATCAGCCATGACGGGAAATGCTGTGGTTGGCGTGCGGCATGATTAATCCTATGGAGATGCCATCATGACCGATAGCAGCCCGAGCCCGACCATTGGCGGAACGCCGCGCGCTGTAAAGCGTCCTGCGCATGTAAGGGCGCCTGCAGGCTGGACGAACAG
>NZ_DASWTD010000445.1:0-19247 GCF_036402335.1 Sphingopyxis sp.
GACCTCGATACGGGCGGCAAGGAATTCCGCCTCTATGGCGGGGTGAACAATCTGTTCGATTCGACCAGCCCCTTCCTGCCGACCGGAACCGAGAGTGGCCGGTTGACCAACCAGAACGGCGTCTATGATATTGCCGGCCGCCGCTTCTATGTCGGCGCAACGGTGAAATTCTGATGCGAAACGCAAAACAACGAGCTTCGGGGCGTCTATCCACTGGATCCCTGAGGGCCATGTCGGGAGCGGTGCTGCTGGCGCTGGCAGGGTGCGCGCCCGGCCAGGCGGTCGCCAGTACCGCCCCGCATGGTGAGACGGCGGCAAGCGCGCCCGCGCCGACCGCCTCGTCGACCCCGCCCGCAAAGGCGGCGCCGAAGACGATCCTGTTCATCGGCAACAGCTTTACGCAAGGCGCGCATTCGGCGGCGCGCAATTGGCGGGCGGGCAGCGTCACCGACCTCAACAAGGCGGGCTATGGCGGCGTGCCCGCGCTGTTCAAGCTGTTCGCCCGGCAGGCGGGGCTCGACTATGACGTCAGCCTCGAAACGCAGGGCGGGAAGACGCTGGGCTTTCATTACGACGAGCGGCGCCAGTTGTTCGACCGATCATGGGACATCGTCGTGTTGCAGGAACTCAGTACGCTCGACCGGGCAAAGCCGGGCGATCCGACGAATTACCTGCGCGACGTCGCGCGGCTGTCGGCGCTGTTCAGGGCGCGCAATCCGGCGGTCGATATCCGGCTCGCGTCGACGTGGACGCGCGCCGACGAAACCTACAAATCGGGGGGGCATTGGTACGGCAAGCCGGTGACGGCGATGGCCGATGACCTCCGCGCCGCAGCCGACCGCGCACGATCCGCCACGCCGTCCGTGGCGGGAATCGTGCCGGTGGGGCAGGCGTGGAGCCGCGCCATGGCGAACGGTGTCGCCGACCCCAACCCCTATGACGGGATCGCCTATGGCCAACTCGACCTATGGGCGTATGACCATTATCATGCGAGCGTCGCGGGCTATTATCTCTCGGCGCTCGTGACGTTCGGGGCGATTACCGGAATCGACCCCACGACGCTCGGCCCCAAGGAAAAGGGCGCCGACGAACTCGGGCTTTCGGACGCTCAGGCCGTCGCATTGCAGGCTGTGGCGCGCGATACGCTGAAAAACGCGGGGGGCTAGTCCGCCATTTCGGCGGCGAGCGTTTCGATCAGCCGCGCCGCGGGCATCGCGCGCACCGCCGGCGCACCCTGACCGGCCCATTGCGCGCCAAAGCCGCTTTCGCCCTTTGCTTTCGCCGCGGCATGGAGCGCTTTGCCGAGATCGTAGGCGATCGGATAGGCCGGAACGGCGCCCGCCGGGATGCCCGCGCCGAGCACGGTGAAGCGGTTTGCGAGGCTGCGCGCCGGTCTTCCCGAAATTGCGCGTGTCATTTCCGTGCGATGCGCGGCGGCGCTGGCAAGCGCTGCGCGATAACCGGCATCGGCCAGGCTTTCGTCGCTTGCGATGAAGGCCGTGCCAAGCTGCGCCGCCGATGCCCCGACTTCGAGCGCGGCTGCGATCCCGCGCCCATCCATGATCCCGCCGGCGGCGACCACCGGGAGCGCGGTCCCGCGGACGAGAAGCCGGGTGAGGGCGATCATGTCCATCCGTGCGTCATCGGCGTCGGGATCGAACATGCCGCGATGCCCGCCCGCTTCCCATCCCTGCGCGACGACGGCATCGATGCCGGCCGCGGCGATCGCTTGTGCTTCGGCGAGGTTCGTTGCGGTGGCGAGCAGCACGATCCCTGCGCCGCGCAGGGCGCGCACCGCTTCCGCGCCCGGGAGGCCGAAATGGAAACTCACCACCGCGGGGCGCGTGTCGAGCAGCATCCCGAGCATGGCATCATCGTCGACGAAGCTGCGGTAGATTTCGGCAAGCACCGGGGGCGGGGCGGCATCGAACGCCGCGAACAGCGGACGAAAGCGCTCGATCCACGCCGCCTCGATGGCCGCGTCGGCCTCCGCGGGACGATGACAGAACAGGTTGACGTTGAAAGGGCGGCCCGATCTTGCGCGCACCTCCGCGATCATCTGGCGTGCGCCGTCCGCATCGGTTGCACCGACCGCGATCGACCCGAGCGCGCCAGCCTCGCTCACCGCTGCTGCCATGACGGGCGAGGAGACGCCCGCCATCGGCGCCTGGATGATCGGCAGGCGGATGCCGATCCGCTCGATCAGCGCGTTACCGGTCATCATCGATCCTTTCCATCGAACTGTCGCGGCGATGCGGCATATTCCGCCCTTGCACAATCGCTTTACAAGCCCGCCGCCGCGAGGTGAATGGACGACATGAAACATTCATTGTCCCGCGCGGCAGCCGTCACAAGCCATTTGCTTATGCTGTGTTGTGATTGTAATACGGCGGCCGAGCATGAAATGGTTTCGTAAACCCGAAGGCCCCGATCCGACCCTCGCCGTGACGCCGGGTGGCCCGTTCGCCGATATCGCAGCGCCGCCGCCGCCGGTCGTTCCCGAGACGCGCAGGCGCAAATGGACGCGGCGCATTTCACGCGGCTTCGCGATCTTCGCGATATTCTTCATCCTGCTTGTCGGCTGGCTCGCGCTCACCGCGCCGCTGTCGAAATCGCTCGAACCGATCGCGCCGCCGCAGATCACCTTGCTGGCGTCGGACGGCACTCCGATCGCACGCATCGGCGCCATCGTCGATGCGCCGGTGAAGACGAAGGACCTGCCGAAGCATGTGACCGGCGCTTTCCTCGCGATCGAGGACCGGCGTTTCTACAGCCATTGGGGGATCGACCCGCGCAGCATCGCGCGCGCGGTGTGGAGCAATGTCACCGGCGGACGGACGCAGGGCGGCAGCACGATCACGCAGCAGCTCGCGAAATTCACCTTCCTGTCGCCCAAACGGACGCTGGGACGAAAGGCGCGCGAGGCGCTGATCGCCTTCTGGCTCGAGGCGTGGCTGAGCAAGGACGAGATCCTCGAACGCTATCTGTCGAACGCCTATTTCGGCGACAACACCTATGGCCTGCGCGCCGCGTCGCTCCATTATTTCTATCGCCAGCCCGAAAAGCTGACCCCCGCGCAGGCGGCGATGCTCGCGGGGCTGGTGCAGGCGCCCTCGCGCCTTGCGCCGACGAAGAACCCCGACCTTGCCGAAAAGCGGATGAAGCTGGTGCTGAACGCGATGGTCGACACCGGCACGCTGACCGAAACGGAAGCGAAGGCGATCCGGACGCCGCGCATCGACGTGCGCAGCCGCAATACGCTGCCGACCGGCACCTATTTCGCCGACTGGGCGCTGCCCGAGGCGCGTAAATTGAGCGACGTCGGCTATTCGCGCCAGACGATCACGACGACGCTCGACGCGCGGTTGCAGGGGGTGGCGCGGCGCGTGACCGGCCGCGCCGGGCTGGGCAAGGCGCAGGTCGCGCTCGTCGCGATGCGCCCGAACGGCGAGGTCGTCGCGATGATCGGCGGCAAGGATTACGCCGCGTCGCCCTTCAATCGTGCGACGCAGGCGCGGCGCCAGCCGGGTTCGACCTTCAAATTGTTCGTCTATCTCGCCGCGCTTCGTGCCGGCTGGGAACCCGACGACATGATCGACAACAGCGCGATCGAGACCGGATCGTACCGGCCGAAGAATGCGGGCGGCGCCTATTCGAAATCGATCACGCTGGAGGATGCGTTCGCGACGTCGAGCAATGTCGCCGCGGTGCGGCTGCTCCGCGAGGTCGGCGACGACAAGGTCATCGACATGGCGCGCGACCTGGGGGTCACCGCGCCGATGACCAAGGGCGATCCCAGCCTCGCGCTGGGTACGTCGAGCATGACCTTGCTCGAACTCACCGCCGCCTATGCCGCGGTCGCTGCGAACAGCTATCCGGTCGAGCCGCGCGCGTTCAAGGGCGAGGAACGGGGCTGGTTCGAAAATCTGATCTCGGGGCCGAGCAGTTTCGGGTCGGACGAGCATGACGATATCGAGCAGATGCTGCGCGCCGCGGTCAACCGCGGCACGGGCCGCGCGGCGCGGCTTCCGCAGGCGAATTTCGGCAAGACGGGAACGAGCCAGGACAATCGCGACGCGCTGTTCGTCGGCTATGCGAACGGCCTCGTCGTCGGGGTGTGGATCGGCAACGACGATAACACACCGCTTCAGGGGATATCGGGCGGCGGGCTGCCTGCCCGCATCTGGCGCGATTTCATGACCGGGGCGTCGGGCCGGAAGGCCGCGCCGCGTCCGAAGCCCGTCGATCCCGCGGGGCCGGTCGAGCCGCTCGACATCCCCGATATTGGCGACATCCCGGTCGGCGACCGCACGCGCGTCGGGATCGAGGGCGGCGATGCGGTGATCACGACCGAAATCAACGGTAGCCGGATCGACCTGCGCCTGCCGATCCAGAACCGCGCGCCCGAGCCGGCGGTACCCGAACCACAGCCGCCGCCCGGAAATTAGAGCGTAAGCATCTTTGATGGAATAAGCTGTGTGCTCCCGCGAAGGCGGGAGCCCATCTCCGGTCGGAGCTGTTTCGAGCCATCGGGAAATGAGTCCCCGCTTTCGCGGAGACACGCGGGTTTTTCAGAATGCTTGATTCAAGGCCGTGTCAGCCGGGCAACAGATCGAACGCCGCGGTCGCCATCGTCCGGCCGTTGACGATCAATTCGACCTCATGGAGCCCCGGATAGTGGCGCCGCGTGCTGAAATCGCGGATCGTCTGCGATATGGCGAGCGTGATCGCGTCGCCCCCGGCGAGTTCAAAGGTCTTGAGCTTGAACACCTTGGGCGCCGTCTTGCCGCCGGCGCGCGCGTAGTGGACGCGATAATCGACGACCAGTCGCTGATTGCCCGGCGCGTTCGAGGCGAGGTCGGCGGCGATCGAAATCCGGTCGCCCAGCCCTACCTGCCGGGGTTCGATCACGAAGCGGCGCACGGTAACTTCGGCGCCGTGCCCGACCCCGATCAGTGCCAGCGCCCGCGGATCGCCCTGCTTGATGAGGGTGCGCAATGCATGGCGGATGATCCAGATCGTGCGGGGATCGTCCCGTGGCCATTCCGCGAGGCGATCGAGCAGCCAGTCCGGGCGATCCTTCGCAATATCGTTGAGATGGTTGGCGACCGATTTGCGGACATAAAGGCCGGGATCGGCCTTGAGTATGTCGAGGATCGGCGCCGCGAGCGTCGGATCGTCCTTGAGCGCCGGAACGCGCGCCGCCCAGGGAAGTCTTGGCCGCGCGCCTTCGCTGGCGAGCCGGCGCACATGTTCGTCGTTGCTGGTCGCCCAGCGCGTCATGGTGGCCAGCGCTCGCATTGCATCGCGCGCGAGAAACGGGCGGACGGCGAATTCGGCCGAGCCGAAGCGCGTCAGGTCGGCGAGCGCGTCCATCGACCGGTCGAAATCATCCAACCCATGGCGCGCGACATATTCGGTGATCGCGATCGCCTGGAAGCCATGCGTCAGCCGCGGCGCCATCGCGCGGAGAATATCGAACGCCGCCGCATGGTCGCGGGGCAGCGCATCGTGCAGCGCATCGGCGATATGGCGCACCCGCTCCATGATCGACAAGGAATCGAGCCCGTCCGACGCAGCACGCACGAAGGCCTGCCGGTCGAAGCGCCCCGATGCGGCGGTGCCGGCATCGGCGATCGTCGTCACTGCCTCCGGACCGAGGATGTCCTTGAGCAGCGCGGGGGTGTCAACGGTCATGCGGCAGAGGTCAACGCCGCTCGACCAGCCCGCCGCCCAGCGCGACATAGAGCGTCACCAGATTATCGACCTGCGCGCGGCGAAGTTCGATCAGCGTCTGTTCGGCGGCGAACAGGTTGCGTTCGGCATCGAGCACTTCGAGATAGGTCGACACGCCTTCGCGATAACGCTTGCGGGCAAGGTCGGCGATCTGCCGCGTCGCCAGCGTCCCGCGTTCCTGCGCCTCGACCTGTTCGGCAAGGTAGCGCCGTCCCGCGAGTGCGTCGGCGACTTCGCGGAAGGCGCCCTGCACGGTGCGTTCATAGGTCGCAACGGCAATATTCTCGCGCGCCTCGGCAACGGTGAGATTGCCCTTGTTCCGGCCGAAATCGAAGATCGGCAGGCTGATCGAGGGGCCAAAACTCCACGTCATGCCATTGTCGCTGAACAGATTGTCGAGCGATCCCGAGGCGAAGCCGAAATTGCCGGTCAGCGAGATCGACGGGAAGAAGGCGGCGCGCGCGGCGCCGATATTGGCGCGTGCGGCGCGGAGCCGCTCTTCGGCCGCAAGGACGTCGGGGCGGGCGACGAGCAGGTCGGAGGGCAGGCCGGCGGTCAGGGTCGGCGACTGGCCCTGCGCCACGAGGGGGAGCGCGGCGGGGAGGGGGCCGTTCACCGGCCCGCCCGTCAGCACGGCGAGGAAATTGTCGGCCTGTGCCTTGCCGAGCTTCAGGCTCGCAAGCTGCGTTTCGGCCTGCGTCAGCAGCGTTTCGGACTGGCGATAGTCGAGCGCCGAGGTCACCCCGGCATCGAGCCGCCGCTTGGCGATGCGCAGTCCTTCCTTGCGGCTGACCACCGTCGCTTCGGCCAACTCGATCTGCTCCTCGGCGCCGCGCGACGAGAAATAGGTCGAGGCGACATCGCGGACGAGCGCGAGGCGGAAAGCGCGCTCGGCCTGCTCGGTCGCGAGATACTGGCTGCGCGCGGCTTCGGAGAGATTCTTGACGCGGCCCCAGAAATCGAGCTCGAACGAGGTTACCCCGACGCCGACCGAATAGCGGTTGGTGGTGTCGGTGCCCGGACCGGTCAGCGACGGCCCGCGCGTCCGCGTCGCGTCGGCGCTCGCGCCCACAGTCGGCAGGCGGTCGGCGTCCTGGATGCGATAGAGGCCGCGCGCTTCCTCGATCTGCGCGATCGCGACGGCGAGGTCGCGGTTGCGTTCGATCGCCTGCGCGATCAGCACTTCGAGCTGCGGATCGGCAAAGAAGTCGCGCCAGCTGACCTCGGTGGCGCGCTGGCCGAGCGTCACGTCGCCCGCGAATTCGGCCGGATAATCGGCCGCGGTCGACAGCGGCGGGCGCTCATGCTTCGGCGCCATGTTGACGCATCCGGCGAGCGTCGTCGCGGCGGCGAGCGCGATCAGGTTACGCATGACCGGGTTCCTCATGATGTCCTTTTTCGGCTGGGGCGGGCGGCCGCTTGCGGCTGATCCACTTGCGCACCGACAGGTAGAAGAGCGGGATGAAGAAGATGCCGAGCAACGTGGCCGCGATCATCCCGCCCATCACGCCCGATCCGACCGCGATGCGGCTCGCGGCGCCGGCGCCGCTCGCAATGACGAGCGGAACCATGCCGAGGATGAAGGCGAGGCTGGTCATGATGATCGGCCGCAGGCGGAGCTTCACCGCCTCCATCACCGCGTCGAGCGTCGGCTTGCCCTCGGCTTCCTGTTCGATCGCGAATTCGACGATCAGGATCGCATTCTTCGCGGCAAGCCCGATGATCGTGATCAGCCCGACGTTGAAGTAGATGTCGGCGCTGAGGCCGCGGAACATCGAGAAGAGCACCGCGCCGAGCACGCCGAGCGGCACCACGAGCAGCACCGCAACCGGCACCGCCCAGCTTTCGTAGAGCGCCGACAGCAGCAGGAAGACGACGACCAGCGACAGGCCGAGCAGCAGGCCGATCTGGCCCGCCGACTGCTTTTCTTCGTAGGAGATGCCGGTCCACTCGAACGAGAAGCCCGCCGGCAGCGCCTGCGCGAGCCGTTCCATCTCGGCCATCGCCTCGCCGGTCGACTGGCCCGGCGCGGGCTCGCCCGAAATCGTCATCGCGGGATAGCCGTTATAACGCTGGAGCTGCGGTGCCTCCGCAGACCAAGCCGCCTTGCTGAACGATCCGAAGGGAACCATGTCGCCATTGGCGCTGCGCACGCGCAGGTCGAGCACGTCCTGCGGCGTCATGCGGTTCGCGGCATCGGCCTGGAGCAGCACGCGCAGCACGCGGCCTTCGCGGGTGAAGTCGTTGGCGTAAGCACTGCCGAAGCTGATCGCGAGCGTCGCGTTGACGTCGCCGATCGACAGGCCGAGCGCGCGCGCCTGGATCCGGTCGATATCGACCTTCAGCACCGGCGCATCCTCCTGACCCTCGGGGCGGACGTTGGCGAGCAGCTTGCTCTGCATCGCGCCGCCGAGCATCTGGTTCCGCGCGGCGATCAGCGCATCGCGCCCGTTGCCGCCGCGGTCCTGCAGCTTGAAGGTGAAACCGCTCGACGTGCCGAGTTCAGGAATCGACGGCGGGCTCAGCGAGAAGGCAAAGGCTTCCTTGATGTTCGAATAGGCGCCCATCGCCTTGCCGGCGATCGCGTCGGCGCTGTCGCCTTCGCCCTTGCGCTCGTCCCACGGCTTCAGCGGGGTGAACATGATCGCGTTCGCCTGGCCCTGGCCAAAGAAGCTGAAGCCGTTGACCGACACGACATTGGCAACCTGCGGCTGCTCGGCGAAGAAGGCCTTCACCTGCCTGGTCGCCTCGTTGGTGCGCTGCGTCGTCGCGCCGGGGGGCGCCTGGATCACGGTCACCAGATAGCCCTGGTCTTCCTGCGGCAGGAAGGAGCCGGGCAGGCGCGTGAAGAGCAGGGCCGTCACCGCGACCATCGCCACGAAAACGCCGAGCCAGCGCAGCGGCGCCGCGAGCATCTTGCCGACGCCACCCTGATAGCGGTCGGTGGTGCGGCCGAACCAGCGGTTGAAGCCGGCGAAGAAGCGGTCGAAAAACGCGCCGATGCGGCCCTTGCGTTCGGTGTTGTCGTGCGGCTTCAGGAGCGTCGCGCAGAGCGCCGGGGTCAGCGTCAGCGCGAGCAGCGCCGAGAAGGCGATCGAGATCGCGAGCGTCATCGAGAACTGGCGGTAGATGCCGCCCGTCGAGCCCGGGAAGAAGGCCATCGGGATGAACACCGCGATCAGCACCAGCGTGATGCCGATGATCGCCGAGGTGATCTGGCTCATCGCCTTCACCGTCGCGTCATAGGGCGACAGATGTTCCTCGTTCATGATGCGCTCGACATTCTCGATCACGACGATCGCGTCGTCGACGAGGATGCCGATCGCCAGCACCATGCCGAACAGGGTCAGCACGTTGATCGAGAAACCGAACATCCAGAGCCCGAGGCACGCGCCCGCGAGCGCGATCGGCACGACCACCGTCGGGATCACGGTCGCGCGCCAGTTCTGGAGGAAGAGGAACATCACGAGGAAGACGAGCAGCATCGCCTCGCCCAGCGTCTTCACCACCTCTTCGATCGACAGGCTGATGAACGGGGTCGTGTCGTACGGGATCGACCAGGTGATGTCGGGCGGAAAGCCCTTCGACAGCTCGTCCATGCGGTCGCGGATACCCTGCGCGGTCGACAGCGCGTTGGCGCCGGGGGTCAGCTGGACCGCGAGGCCCGCCATCGGCTTGCCGTTGAGTTCGGACGAGAAGAGATAGCTCGCCGCGCCGAGTTCGACGCGGCCGACGTCGCCGAGCGTGACCGCCGACCCGTCGGGATTGGCGCGCAGGATGATGCTTTCGAACTGTTCGGGCTTGGTGAAACGGCCCTGCGTCGTGATCACGGCGTTGAGCTGCGCGCCCTTGGCGAGCGGCTGGTCGCCGAGCTGGCCGCCCGGCGTCTGGCTGTTCTGTTCCTGCACCGCGCCGAGTGCCTCGGCGGGCGACAGGTTGTGCGAGGCCAGCTTTTGCGGGTCGAGCCAGATGCGCATCGCATATTCGGGCGCGAACGCCTGGACGTTGCCGACCCCGTTCACGCGGCGCAATTCGTCGAGCACGCGCGTATTGGCGAAGTTGTTGACCTCCATCGGGTCGGTATTGCCGCTCTTCGAGGTGATCGCGACGATCAGCAGGAAGCCCGAATTGGCTTCGGTCACCGAGATGCCCTGGCGGCGGACGTCCTCGGGCAGGCGCTGCTCGACGCGGCGCAGGCGGTTCTGCACCTCCATCTGTGCATTGTCGATGTCGGTTCCCGCCTCGAAGGTCAGGGTGATCGAGGCCGTGCCGTTCGATTCGCTGGTCGAGGCCATGTAGAGGAAGCCCTCGACCCCGTTGAGCTCCTGCTCGATGACCTGCGTCACATTCTGCTCGAGCGTGCCGGCGTCGGCGCCCGGATAGGTGACGCCGATCGTCAGCGACGGCGGCGCGACCGACGGATATTGCTCCACGGGAAGCCCGCGCAGCGCGATGATCCCGGCAAGCAGGATGCCGATGGCGATGACCCACGAGAAGATGGGCCGGTCGATGAAGAAGCGGGGTGTCATGTCAGGTCAGCGCTTTGCCGCGGGGGTCGACGCGGTTCCCTTGGGCTGCGCGATGCGCACGGGCTGGCCCGGCTGGACCTTTTGCAGCCCGTCGACGATCACGCGGTCGCCGGGCTTCAGTCCGTCGAGGATCGCCCACTGGCCGGCGATCATCGTACCGAGCTTCACCGGACGCGGCGTCGCATTGTTCTTGGCATCGAGGACCATCACGCTGGCCGCATCGGCCGCGAGCTTGACCGCGCGCTGCGGGATGAGGACGCCGTCGGCACGGTTGCCCGCAAAGATGCGCGCACGCACGAACTGGCCGGGGAGCAGCGCCGAGGTCGGGTTCGGGAATTCGGCGCGCAGTGCGGCAGTCCCCGTCGCCTCGTCGATCGAGAGGTCGAAGAAGTCGAGGTGGCCGACGACCGGGTAGGGGGTGCCGTCCTCGAGGATCAGCTGCACTTCGACGCGTTCTAGTTGCGGCGCGCTGACCTTGCCCGACCCCATGTCGCGCCGGGTCGCCAGCAGGTCCGAGCTCGACTGGCCGAAATTGACGTAGACGCGGTCGATCTGTTCGATCGTCGTCAACAATGTGCCCTGTCCGGCGCTGACCAGCGCCCCTTCGGTCACTTCGGCGCGGCGCGCGCGGCCCGCGATGGGCGCGGTCACCATCGAATAGCCGAGGTTCAGGCGCGCCGATTCCAGATTGGCCTGCGCCGCCTGCACGTCGGCTTCGGCGGTACGCTGCGCCGCGACCGCGGCATCATATTCCTGTTTGCCGATCGCCTGGTCGGCGAGCAGCGGCTGATAGCGGCCGACCACTTGCCGTGCATTGGCGGCAGTCGCCTGCGCGCGGGCGAGCTGCGCACGCGCCGCGTTGGCGGTCGCGGTCAGCTGGCGAGGATCGATGCGGAACAAGGCGGTCCCGGCACGCACGAAGCTGCCCTCGTTGAACAGGCGCCGTTCGACGATGCCGTCGACGCGTGCGCGCACTTCGGAGGTGCGATACGCTTGGACGCGGCCGGGCAGTTCGATGACGTTCGGCACCGTCTGGGTGCGGATCGTCACGATATTGACCTCGGGCGGCGGCGGCGCGGGCGGTGCTTCGGACGAGCAGGAAGCCAGCAGCAAGGCCAGCGCGGCGCCGGCGGCGCAGCTGAGAGAGCGGACGCGACTCATATGAACCCCTGAAAAATCGCAGTTGTGCGGGATTGTTATATACGCAAAAGCTTGCGTTGAGGCGCCGTGTAATTTAAATTACAAAAAAGAGCAAGAGGAGGGGTTGCAATTGGGCATGTCGGAATCGGCTTTATGTCAAATGGATAGGTCATCGCCGCGCGAACGGCGGCAGGGAGCCATTCTCGACGCAGCGGAAGCGCTGTTCGTCGAACAGGGCTATGAGCGCACCAGCCTTGCCGAAATCGTCAAGCGCTCGGGCGGGTCGCTTGCGACGCTCTATGAATTGTTCGGCAACAAGCAGGGGCTGCTTCGCGCGATCGCGACGCGCTGGTGCGACGAGGCCATGCTCCGGTCGCTCGACGACGATGCGACGCGGGGGCTGTCGAGCGTCGAAATCCTGAAGCGTTATGCGCATCGCCAGAGCGAGCTGATGGAATCGCCGCACGCGGTCGCCCTGATGCGCATGCTGATATCCGAAAGTCTGCGCGATCACGAATTCGCGATGCAGATTTACCTCGATCTTCATGTGCCCGCGCTCGAGGAGCTGATCGAGCTGTTCGCTGAATGGGCGGCGACGGGCAAGGCCGAGATCGACCGTCCCGACGCCGCCGCGCGCCTGTTCTTCGATATCGTCGTCGGCGATTCGATGCTGAACACGCTGATGGGGATCGAGGTCGAGTGGCTGAGCAACGAACAGATCGACTGGCGGCTCCAGCCGTTCCTGTCGCATTTCAAGATCCGGTAGAGGGCCGCCGGTGTTCGTTGATGTTGACATGATTGTTAATAGCTGAAAGCTTGCGGCTTCCTGTTTCGGGAGCTTCACGTCTTGGCCAGTACCGCCCTGCCATCGGCCGCACCGGCCGACGAAACCTCCGCATTGCGTCCGCGCACCGTGGCCGCCTATGCCGCGACGGCCGGGCCGACCGTGATCCTCGGCCTGCCGTTCAGCGTCTATCTGCCGCCCTATATCGCCGAAGGCGGCGCGATTTCGGTCGCGCTGGTCGGGCTGCTCTTCTCGCTCACGACGATCTGGGACGGTGTCGTCGATCCGCTGATCGGGACGATGGTCGACCGCGTCCGCACCGGCCTCGGCGCGCACCGGCGCTGGATGCTGCTGGCGATCGTGCCGCTGTTCCTGCTGCTGCTGGCGCTGGTGACCATCGGCGATCAGCTGCCTTTTGCGGCGCTGTTCCTGATGATGGTGCTCTTCTATTCGAGCTACAGCCTCTACGAGGTTGCGCAGCTCTCGTGGGGCTCGGCGCTCGTCCGGACCCCTGCCGACAGCGCGCTCCTCTATGGCATGCGCGACTGGTTCGCAAAAATTGCGCTGATCCTTGCCTTTGCCGCACCGGCGGCGGCGCAGCTGCTGATTCCGGGGATCAGCCTGCAGGGGCGGATCATGGCCTATGCCAGCCTGTTCCTCCTCATGGTGCCGATCGCTCTCTTTGCGATCAGCCGCGTTCCGCTGCGGACCGTCGTCGCCGAACCCGGCATCGGCTGGCGGCAGGAGGTCCGCGCGTCGCTGTCCTTCCCGCCGCTGATCCTGCTGCTCGGCGTCCAGTTTCTCAACAGCTTCGCTTTCGGATCGCTGACGTCGCTGTTCGTGTTTTTCGCCGCTGCGGTGCTCGATCTCGACGGCCAAAGCGCCGTGCTGCTCTTCGCGAGCTTCATCGGCGGGGCGCTCGCGTCGCCCGTCTGGACACTCCTTGCGCGCCGTTTCGGCAAGCCGCCGATGATGATGGCGATGGGACTCCTGATTTCGGGGTTGCTCGTGACGACCTTGTTCCAGCAGCCGAGCGGGCTCGGGCAGGCGGTCGGCTTTTCGCTGATGCTCGGGACGGGTTTCGTCGGGCTGTTGTTCACTTATTCGATGCTCGCGGACCTGGTCCCGCGCGATGCGGCACGGTGCGGACGGGGCCGTTCGGCATTCCTCTTTGCTTTGCTCAACCTGATGCAGAAATTCGGTGTCGCCGCCGCGATCGCGGTCAGCTACCTGCTGCTCGACTTGGTGGGGTTCGATCCGAAGAACGGGCCGGCGGCAGCGCGCGAGCTGCATCTGCTGTTCGCACTCCAGCCGACCGTCAGCTGGGTCGTCATGGCGGGCCTGCTGCTCCTGATGCAGCGTGAACTCGCGCGCGCAGCCTGACCCGCACTTGCAATCGCCTCGCGGCCCAAGTAAAGGCCGCTTTCATTCGGACAGATGCGCCGTTTTCCTTCCGCCTTTCGCCGACACGCTCGGGGAGGGTGGGCGGACTATTGCCCAAAGCACGCTTGACGCGTGCCGGGCGGCAACCCATCTGGCCCGGATCAAGGACGCTATTAGGACAGGACGATCGACATGGCGAAGACCAGCCCGGCTGAGTTCATCAATCAGGTACGCGCCGAAGCCCGCAAGATCGTGTGGCCCACCAGCCGCGAGACGGTGCAGACGACGATCATGGTGCTCATCATGATGACGATCCTTTCGCTGTTCTTTTTCGGCGTCGACACGGTTTTCAACGCGATCGTCAGCTGGCTGACGTCGCTCGCGCGCTAACGCCCGCGGTTACAGGGACAGGATACGGATACACATGGCGCGCTGGTACATCATTCACGCCTATTCGGGTTTCGAGAACAAGGTTCGCGATTCGGTGCTTTCCGAAGCCGAACGCATGGGCCTGACCGACTTCGTCGAGGCGGTCGAGGTGCCGGTCGAAACCGTCACCGAAGTGAAGCGTGGCAAGAAGGTTCAGGCCGAACGCAAATTCTTCCCGGGCTATGTGCTCGCCAAGCTGACGATGACCGACGATGTCTATCACCTCGTCAAGAACACGCCGAAGGTCACGGGCTTCCTCGGCTCGATGGGCAAGCCGCAGGCGATCAGCGAAGCCGAAGCCGCGCGCATCCTGAACAGCAAGGAAGAGGCCGCGGCGCGTCCGAAGCAGGAAATCCGCGTCGATTACGAAATCGGCGATCAGGTCAAGGTGCTCGACGGTCCTTTCGCCAGCTTCAACGGGCTGGTCGAGGAACTCGATTTCGAAAAGGCGCGCGTCAAGGTGTCGGTGTCGATCTTTGGTCGCGCCACCCCGGTCGAGCTCGACTTCGAACAGGTCGAGCGCTTCAAATAATATCGCGGCGCGCCTTTCGGGGCGCGTGCGGAATCCAGCGAACGGAATTAGCGCATGAGCCTCACTCCCGAAGAGATGCAGGCTCGTGCCGCCCATGCGCGCGAAATCTACGCTAGCGTCGATCGCGAACGGCTCGTCCGGCATATCGTCCACCTCTTCGACCTCGAGGCGGCGGACGAGCCCGACGAATTCACCTATCCCGCCTTCACCCAGCCGCGCCGCCAGCGCATTTTCGGCGGGCAGGTGATCGCGCAGGCGATGGTCGCCGCGGCGCGTACCATCGATCCCGGCAAGTCCGTCCATTCGCTCCACGCCTATTTCCTGCGCGGTGGTGACGAGGCAAAGCCGCTCCATTTTCGCGTCCACCGCGACTTCGACGGGCGCAGCTTCGCTAACCGCCGCGTTGTCGTACGGCAGGACGGCAAGGTGATCTTCAACCTTACCGCCTCGTTCCAGGCGCCCGAAAAGGGCCTGTCGCACCAGATCCCGATGACGGGCATCCTGCCGCCCGAGGACTGCTGGGACTTCGCCGATTTTATCGCGGTCGATCCGAAGATCAGCGACCGGCGCATCGAGCATATGGCACGCATGCACCCGTTCGAGGTTCGCGCCGTCCGGCCGCCGCCGTCCGAAAGGGCGACGATGCAATATGAATGGTTCCGCATCTCTGCGCCCGTCGGCGACGATCCGCTGATCCACCGCGCGCTGCTCGCCTATGCGTCGGACATGGGGCTGCTTTCGACGACGCTGCTGCCGCACGGAATGACGTGGGATACGCCGGGCCTGTTCTCGACCAGCCTCGACCATGCGATGTGGTTCCACGACGACATCCGCGTCGACGAATGGTTCGTCTATGTCATGGACAGCGACTGGAGCGGTGGCGGGCGCGGGATCAACCGCGGGCGCATCTATCGCCGCGACGGCACGCTGATCGCCTCGGCGGTGCAGGAAGGGCTGATCCGCTACGATCCGCCCGCATAAGGCTTGTTTTTGGCGGCGTTTGCGCCTATGCGCGCCGCTTCGCGTCAGATACGGGCGTGATTCCGCGCGGGAGGAAGGGGTGATGCCCTTCTGTTCGACCGCTTATTTTGAGCCCCGGATCCGTCCGGGGCGACAGAAAGAAAGGAGGCCATCATGGCCAAGAAGATCAGCGGCTACATCAAGCTGCAGGTTCCGGCAGGGACCGCAAACCCCTCGCCGCCGCTCGGGCCGGCGCTCGGTCAGCGCGGCGTGAACATCATGGAATTCTGCAAGGCGTTCAACGCCGCGACCGATTCCATGGAAAAGGGCACCCCGACCCCGACCATCATCACCGTCTTTGCCGACAAGAGCTTTTCGTTCGTCACGAAGACCCCGCCGGCAACTTATCTGATCAAGAAGGCCGCGAACCTCAAGTCGGGCTCGAAGGAACCTGGCAAGATCAGCGGTGGCAAGATCGCGCGTTCGAAGCTGACCGAAATCGCCGAGATCAAGATGAAGGATCTCAACGCGAACGATCTGGAACAGGCAACGAAGATCATCGAGGGCAGCGCGCGCTCGATGGGCCTCGAAGTGACGGAGGGCTGAACCGATGGCAAAGCTGACCAAGAAGCAGAAGGCCCTCGAGGGCAAGGTTGACGCGCTGAAGCTGCACACCGTCGACGAAGCGCTGAAGACCGTTCGCGAGCTGGCCTCGGCCAAGTTCGACGAAACGCTCGAAATCGCGATGAACCTGGGTGTCGATCCGCGCCACGCCGACCAGATGGTCCGCGGCGTCGTGACGCTGCCCGCGGGTACCGGCAAGGACGTCAAGGTTGCCGTGTTCGCGCGCGGCGACAACGCCGACAAGGCGCTGGCCGCCGGCGCCGACAAGGTCGGTGCCGAAGACCTGATGGAAGACATGCTCGCGGGTAACCTCGACTATGGCCGCGTCATCGCGACGCCGGACATGATGGGCATCGTCGGCCGCCTCGGCAAGACGCTGGGTCCGAAGGGCCTGATGCCGAACCCGAAGCTGGGCACCGTGACCCCGAACGTCGCCGAAGCCGTGAAGGCCGCCAAGGGCGGTCAGATCGAATTCCGCGTCGAAAAGGTCGGCATCATCCACGCCGGCCTCGGCAAGCTGTCGTTCGGCGAGGAAAAGCTCCGCCAGAACTTCGACGCGTTCGTCGACGCGATCGTCAAGGCGAAGCCGGCCGGCGCGAAGGGCAAATATGTCCGCAAGATCGCGCTGTCGTCGTCGATGGGTCCGGGCGTGAAGGTCGATACGGCCGACGTGACCGGCGCCTGATTTCGACAGGCACATGATTCAGGGAAGGGCCGGGGGAAACTCCGGCCCTTTTCTTGTGGGCCGCCGGCAGCGGTTCATCATCCTGCCGAGAGACAGATTACACCGGCCGTCACCATCAGCGCGCCGAGGATTTTCGGCACCGTCATCTTTTCGCGCAACACGAATGTACCGATCAGGGCTGCAAATAATATGCTGGTTTCGCGAATTGCGGAAACGCCGCCCATTGCGCTTTGACTCATGGCCCAGATCGCGATGCAATAACCGAGCGTTCCCAATATTCCGGCGCCAATGACCAGCGCACCCTCTTTCCCGCGCGGCAAGGCGGGAGCGCGCCGTCTGATGATGACGAAGGAGAGAGGGATCAGCAGTCCCGCTGTAACGGCTTGCCAGGCAGCATAGCCGGGCGCGCTTTCCGACAGGCGGACACCAAATCCGTCGACGACCATATAGCTGGCGATAAAGATACCCGTCACAAAAGCCGCGGCCGCCGATTTCAGATCCGGGCGGTTTCCGCCAAGCGCCAACAAGATGATGCCCGACGAAACCCCGGCAATTCCTGCAAGCCCGGCAGTGCTCGGTAGCTCGCGGGCGAACAGGGCGGCGCCGAGCGTGACCAGCAGGGGAGCGCTACCCCGCGCAATCGGATAGACGCTCGATAGCTCGCCGTCGCGATAAGCCCTGACCAGAAACAGGCTGTACCCGATTTGGAGCAGGGAGGACAGGATGAGATAAGGCCAACTCTGCGGGTCCGGCGGACTCAGGGCGAGGGCGAAAGGCAAGGCGGCGATGGCGCCGACCAGACATATGACCGCAATCGACCAGAAGCGATCCCTGCCATTCCTCACAATGGCATTCCAGATCGCGTGGATGAGCGCCGAAGCGAGAAGCAGGCCGATGACAACTGGAGACATTTCGGCCTTTCGATGGCAACGCCGAGTGAATTGTCGCCTATTGCGTCGGGCCTAAACAAAGAACAACCATCGAATTGAACGCGGCGTCTCTATCGAATGGACCGCGGTCCCTGTTCCAAAGGGAACGGCCGCTCAGACCGGTTTGCGAAACTCGATCAGGTCCCATTTGTTGCCGTAGAGGTCGAGGAACACCGCGACGGTACCATAATCGGCCTCCAGCGGTTCGCGCTCGATCCGCACGCCCCTGTCGAGCAGGCGCTGGTAGTCGCGCCCGAAATCGTCGGTCTGCAGGAACAGGAAGACGCGCCCGCCCGATTGGTCGCCGATGAACTTCGCCTGCTCCGCGTTTGCGGCGCGCGCCAGCAGGATCGTCGCGCCGCCCGGCGGATTGCCCGGCGGCGCGACGAGCACCCAGCGCTTGTCCTGCGCGGGCTGATACTCGTCGGCGACGAGCGTGAAGCCGAGCGTGCCGACGTAAAAGTCGATCGCCTCGTCATAATCGCGCACGACGAGTGCAATATGCGCGAGCGACTGGCGTGTCATTCGCGCAGGCCGCGCAGCGCTGCGCCCGCCGCGAACGGCCCGATCACCGTCAGCAGGAGGCTCGTCGCGGCGAGCAGCTTGATCGCGCCGCGCCCGGCCGGGTCGAGCATCCCGGCGCCGAAGATCAGCATCGGCACCGCCAGCGGCAAAACGAGAAGGCCGCCGATCGCGCTGCCGCCCTTGTGATTGGCAGTCAGCGCCGCGCTCAGCACCGCCAGCGCGGCAAGCGCCGGAATGGCGATCGCGATCCCGGTCGCGAGCAGTTCGACGCGCGACGCGTCCTGCGCCAGCAGCGCCGACGCGGGGAAGAGCGCGATCATCAATGGCAATCCAAAGCCGATCGCATGCGCGGCGATTTTTACGGCCGCGATGACCTCGTCGGCAAAGCCGCGCACCGCAAGCTGGTCGAGCACGCCGGCGTCCCGGTCGGGCTTCATCAGCCGGTCGATCGGCAATAGCGCCGCGAGCAGCGCCGCGACCCACACCATTCCGCCGCCGGCGCGGCGCAGCAATGGTGCGTCGGGCCCGACCGCAAAGGGAAAGGCGGTTGCGACGAGCAGGAAAAACAGCACCGGCAACCACAGCGCCCCGCTGCCCCAAGCGCGGCGCAGGTCGCGCCAGAACAGGGCGATCAGCGCGGTCATTTGGGTTTTCCTTCCGTCATTGCGAGCGCGGCGAAGCAATCCAGAGTCGCGTAAGCCGCCCTGGATTGCTTCGCCGCGCTCGCAATGACGAAGTGATCGAACGTCAAGGCAACGCCCCCATGTCGAGTTCGGCGAGGTCCGGAATGCCGAGCGCAAAATGCGATGCGAGCAGGACCGCGCCGCCATTCGCCCGATGCCTGCCGATTGCCGCCACAAGCCGTGCCTGCGCGGCATCGTCCATCCCGTTCGCGGGCTCGTCGAGCAGCCAGATCGGCGCGCCGCAAGCGATGACGCGGACCATCGCGGCGCGCTTGCGCTGGCCGGTCGACAGCATCGCCACCGGTACC
>NZ_DASWTD010000446.1:0-8509 GCF_036402335.1 Sphingopyxis sp.
CGACAAGCGCGTCCAGTCCTTCCCCACCGACTTCGTCAACAACGACGAACAGATGCGCTTCGGTGAGGCCGGAAAGTTGTGGGCACAGACCGCCGAACCCGGATCGGACGCGTGGAACAAGGTCATGGACACGCTGCTCGAGCGCAAGTTCGTGCTCGACCCGACCTTCACCGCCTACCTCACCAGCCGCGATTTCATGCGCATGAGCCGCGCGAGCTGGCACGACGAATATACGATGCCGGCGCTGTGGGACTATTATCGCCCCAGCCGCGTCAATCACGGCGCCTACTGGTTCGACTGGACCACCGAGCACGAGATGGCGTGGAAGGACAATTACCGGCGCTGGATGCGCTTCGTGAACGAGTACAAGAACCGTGGTGGCCGGGTGACCGTTGGCAGCGACGCGGGCTACATCTACAACCTCTACGGCTTCGGCTACATCCAGGAGATGGAGCTGATGCGCGAGGCGGGCTTCTCCTCGCTCGAGGTGATCCATGCCGCGACGCAGGAAGGCGCCCGGCTACTCGGTCATGACGATCAGGTCGGCACGATCCGCGTCGGCCGCAAGGCCGATCTGGTGATCGTCAAGGGCAACCCGCTCGCGAACCTGAAGCTGCTCTTCGGCACCGGGACGGTGAAGCTGAACGATGCGACCGGCAAGGTCGAGCGCGTCGGCGGCATCGCCTACACGGTCAAGGACGGCATCATCTACGACGCGGCGAAGCTGCGCGCCGAGGTCCGCGAGATGGTGGCGAAATCGAAGGCCGAACGCGGCCTGCCGCCGGGCCCAATGGTGATCGAGAACGCCGCGGCCCCCGATTGATCCGCAGATGCGCAAAGGGAGAATGACATGAACGGAGTTTCGGTGGCGCGGACGATCGCGCTGGCGCTGGCGGCTTTCACCGCGCAGGCGGCGATTGCGCAGGCGCCCACGTCAGCCAGCGCCGATGCACGGTTGAAGGCGCTGTACGAACGCGAATGGCAATGGCGCCAGGAGCAGGGGCTGCGCAGCGGCCGCGGCGGCGACGGCGATGGTCCGACGCATTTGCCCAAGGTCGACGCTGCGACGCAGAAGGCGCGGTTCGATTACTGGACCAAGGCGCTCGCCGAACTCGATGCGATCCCGGTCGACCAGCTTTCGCCTGACGAAAAGATCAACGCCGCGGTCTTCCGCCAGTCGATCGAGACGATGGCGAACGACATCAAATACAAGGTCTATGAGGCGCCGTTCAACGCCGACACCTTCTTCTGGTCGGGGCTCAACCCGCGGAGCGGCGGCTTCGCGACTGCGCAGGCCTATCGCAACTATATCGCGCGGATGCGCGACATTCCGCGCTTCTTCGATGAGCAGACCGCCAATATGCAAGCGGGCCTTGCGCGCGGGTTCAGCGTGCCGCAGATCGCGGTGCAGGGCCGCGACGTGACGATCAAGCCGTACCTTCCCGCAGACCAGACCAACAGCTTTTACGACGCGTTCAAGGAAATGCCGTCGACGATTCCTGCTGCCGAACAGGCGGCGCTCCGCGCCGAGGGCGAGCAGGTGATCCGTGAGGTCGTCGCGCCCGCCTATGCCAAGCTCTACGCTTTCATCCGCGACGATTATATGAAGAAGGCGCGCACAACGCTCGCCGCCGAGAAGGAGCCCGATGGCCCCGCCTTCTATCAGGCGCAGATCAAGGGCTTCACGACGCTCGACCTGACCGCCGAGCAGATCCACCAGATGGGCCTCAAGGAGGTCGCGCGGATCAAGGCCGAGATGGAGCAGGTCAAGGCGAGCACAGGATTCAAGGGCGACATGCCGGCGTTCCTGAAATTCCTGCGCACCGACCCGCAATTCTATCCCAAGACGGCGTATGAGCTGCTCGCCAAATCCTCCTATGTCGCGAAGCGGATGGACGCGAAGCTTCCCGAAACGATCGGTTTCCTGCCGCGGCGGCGCTTTGCGATCCTGCCGGTGCCCCCGGCGCTCGCGCCGATCTACACCGGCGGGCGCGGCGGGCTCGAAAGCTGCCTGATGAACACCTACGACCTGCCGTCGCGGCCACTCTATACACTGACGGCGCTCACCATCCACGAATGCAACCCCGGCCACAGCTTTCAGGCCGCGGTCGCGCAGGAAGCGACCCGGCGCCCAGCGTTCCGCCGCGCCACCGGCTTTTCGGGCTATGGCGAGGGCTGGGCGCTCTATTGGGAATGGATGGGCAGTAAACTCGGCATGTACGAGACGCCCTATGAGGATTTCGGCCGCCTTTCGTACGAGATGTGGCGCGCGTCGCGACTGGTGATCGACACCGGCATCCACCATTATGGCTGGAGCCGGCAGCAGGCGCAGGACTATCTGCGCGGCAACACTGCCCTGTCCGAGCACGAGATCACGACCGAGATCGATCGCTATATCGCTTGGCCCGGACAAGCGCTCGCTTACAAGCTCGGCGAGATGCTGATCCGCCGCAAGCGCGGCGAGGCCGAAGCCGCGCTCGGCGACAAGTTCGACCAGCGCAATTTCCACGATGCGATCCTCGCGCTCGGCTCGGTGCCGCTGCCGGTGCTCGAAGCGCGGCTCGACCAGTTCATCGCCGATGGCGGCGTCAACCCGCCGGGCTTCAACCCGGCGCTGCCCGAGGTCGTTCGCGCACCGTAAAATTCATCTCATCCTGACCACTGGGGCGGCCGCAGCGATGCGGTCGCCCTCCTTTTTCCGGATTGGATGGGCATGCCGGTTATGGGGTGAGAGCTGCCGCTGCCGCTGCAACATTGCCCAAAGTTCAGTAAAGGTCAGCCCTGTGCGCCGTTCCATTTAACCCTGCCGGGTGCTGGAAGCGCCCGGCCCTGACCGTTTGCCCACACCGGCCGGCAACCGCTTTTGTCCACCCGATGAAAGAGCCGGGATGAAGGCTGGCATGGCCGGATAATGTAGGAAAGGCCTTTTTTCCAGGCGTCCGATTTGGGGCGGTGAGCTGACCCTTTGTGCACCCCGGCGAAAGCCGGGACCCAGTGCGGAAAAGCGCAAGGTTAGTGTTGGAATTCTGTGCCCCGGCTTTCGCCGGGGTGCACATCCCCTATCGGCAGCTACCGGTCGAAACCGGCCCTTACGTCTGTCCAAGCCTGAGCGCCCGTCAGTGCGCCCGGTGCTCGCCCTTGACCCAGCGCACGGTGCCCGACGAGGCGCGCATCACCACCGTCTCGGTCGTCATCACACCGTCGCGGCGGCGCTTGACGCCGCGCAGCAGCGATCCGTCGGTCACGCCGGTCGCGGCAAAGATCACGTCGCCCTTGGCAAGATCTTCGAGGTCGTAGACGCGGTCGAGATCGTCGATGCCCCACTTCTTCGCGCGCTTCCGCTCGTCGTCGTTGCGGAACAGCAGGCGGCCCTTGAACTGGCCGCCGACACAGCGCAGTGCGGCGGCCGCCAGCACGCCTTCGGGCGCGCCGCCCGATCCCATATAGATGTCGATATTGGTCTCGGGGTTGGTCGTCGCGATCACCCCGGCGACGTCGCCGTCGGGGATCAATGCGACGCCGCAGCCGATTGCACGCAGTTCGGCGATGATCGCCTCGTGGCGCGGGCGGTCGAGCACGCAGACGATGATCTGTTCAGGCGGGCAGCCCTTTTCGCGTGCGACGGCTTCGACATTCTCGCGCACGCTATTGTCGAAATTGACCACATTGGCCGAATAGCCGGGGCCGACCGCGAGCTTGTCCATATAGACGTCGGGGGCGTTGAGCAGGCAGCCCTCCTCGGCGATCGCAAGCACCGCGAGCGCGTTGGGGCCGGCCTTGGCGGTGATCGTCGTCCCTTCCAGCGGATCGACCGCGATGTCGATCCGGGGTCCCTTGCCCGGCGCGTTGCCAACCTTTTCGCCGATATAGAGCATCGGTGCTTCATCACGCTCGCCTTCGCCGATGACGATGGTACCGTCCATATAGAGGGTGTTGAACGCAGTGCGCATCGCTTCGACGGCGGCGGCGTCGGCGGCCTTTTCGTCGCCGCGCCCGATCAGCTTCGCGGCGGCGATCGCCGCGGCTTCGGTGACGCGCACCATTTCGAGCACGAGTACCCGGTCGAGGTTGCTGCCGGTATCCGTCATTTTCGCACTCTCCGTCTTTGAACTTGCCTTGGCGCCCCGCTCGGGCATGGTGCGCGCCATATGGTCGCCCGCGCCGCTTGTCGAGGATACTTCGCCCGATTCGGAGCCGCTTTCGCGATGGCATGCGTCATCGCGGTGACAGCGGAGGCGCAAGTGCAGGGCCCGCCAGCGCCGCCGCCGCCGCGCGACGCCGAAAGCGCCGCCGCCAAGGCCAAGGAAATGGTCGACCCAATCAAGCGCTGCCGCCCCGCCGACGATGGTTCGATCAACGTGTGCGGCAGCGACACCGAGCGCCACCGCCTGTCGCCCGAACTGCGCGCCATTGCGAACGAGGGCCGCGAGGCGCCACCGAAGCTACCGCGTGCCGAGGCAAAGGCGATGAGCCTCGACAAGCTGCCCTACAACTGGATCTCGCTGGGCGGACGCGCCAAGCCCGGCCCCGAATATAATGCGCAGTTCGAAGCGGTGAAGCGCGCGACCGATCCCGAAACCGGCACCCCGGCGGCGCCCGAAGAAGAGCCCGAGCCCTAGGCGAAGACTTCGGCGGCGGCGGCCGTGGGCTCGCCGGCGCGATAAAGCCCAGCGGGAATCAATATCTGCCCCAGGAAATAGAGCGCGAAGAGCAGGACCCAGCTCAGGCTCATTAGCGTTTCGACCATGCTGCCGGGCGCGTTGTTCAGGATCACCGCGCCGTGAAGCACGAACAGCGCGGCACCCGCGATCCCGAACAGCGCGCCATATAGCAGATAGAAGCCGAACAGACGCCACTGCGCGCTCCGCGTCCGCCGCCACGACTGGACGAAGGGCGATACGGGCTCCAGCGAGCCGCGGTCGCCCATGATCGCCCCGGCGAGGCAGAGACGCGCGCCGATCCAGCTGCCAGCGAGCGACAGCAGGAGGCGATAGATTTCGAGTCCGATGGTAAAGGCGGTGCCACCGCCGGACATCAACTCTTGTCCGAGCAGGAACAACGGGAGCACGGTGATCAGGCCGAAGCAGGTCGCGATGGCAAGATTGGCGATCAGATAGGCGACGCCCGCGACCATCCCGTACATGATCTCGGAAATATAGCCTTCACGAAACTCGGCGAGGATACCGTTCCATGCGGCGAGCATCGCGCCTGCGACGATCGCCGCGACGATCGCGAGCAGGTAGAGCGGGCCTGCGATCGACCCTCCGACGCGGTACGACCATGGATCGGACATGATCGCCATCACCGTGCGCAGGCTGAAGATCGGCTCGCTCGACAGCAGCAGGAAGGGGACGATGACTCCCAGTAAGACATAGGCGCCCAGCATATTACGGTGTTCGCCTGCCAGCATCCGCGCTTCGGCCAGCCCGCGCCTGATCTCGATATCCATGATTGCCCCCTGTTCCCCGTCACCGGGGTAACAGCGGCGCGCGCGAATTCAAGCGGCTGGTTAGAGCGCCAATATGGGCATGTGCATCGGGGTGCCGACGACATGGTCCGACGCCGCGAGGATGCCGAGCGCGGTATCGATTGTCTTCGCCGGGCCTTCATGGGTGACAAGCACAATCACGACGCCGCTTCCGTCTTCGCTGCCGCGCTGGATCAGGCTTTCGATCGAGACGCCGGCATCGCGCATCGCCGCCGCGATCTCGGCGAGCACGCCAATGCGGTCCTCGACGATCAGGCGGACATAATGCTTGCCGATCCGCGCCCCAGCGTCGGCGACGGGCGCTGCATCGAGGGCGTCGACCGGCATCGCGAAGGCGGGGCCATATTCGTCGCGTGCGATGTCGATGATGTCGGCGACGATCGCCGACGCCGTTGGCCCCGCGCCCGCGCCCGCGCCTTCGAAGAAAAGGCGGCCGACGAAATTGCCCTCGGCGACGACGGCGTTGAGCGCACCCGGCACATAGGCGAGCGGATGGTCGGCGGGGACGAGGCACGGCTGGACATGCTGGTAAAGGCCACCTGCATCGCGCTCGGCCATGCCGATCAGGCGGACGCGGTGGCCGAGCGCCTCGGCCTCGCGGATGTCGGCGGCGATCAGCCCGCGGATGCCGTCGGCGGTCACCGCGTCGATGTCGAGGCGCGTCCCGAAACAGAGCGCGGCAAGAATCGACAGCTTGTGCGCGGCGTCGATGCCGTCGACGTCGAAGGTCGGATCGGCCTCGGCATAGCCCTCGGCCTGCGCCGCTGCCAGCGCATCGGCGAAGCTCGCGCCGTTGCGCTCCATCTGCGTCAGGATATAATTGCACGTGCCATTGAGGATGCCATAGACGCGCGCGATCTCGTTCGCCGATGCGCCCTCGCGGATCGCCTTGATCACCGGAATGCCGCCCGCGACCGCGGCTTCATATTTGAGCGGCGTGTCCTTTTCCTCGGCGATCCGGGCGAGGTCGAGCCCGTGATGCGCGATCATCGCCTTGTTCGCGGTGACCAGCGCCTTGCCCGCGCCGAGCGTGTGCCGCGCGAGGGTGAGGGCGGGACCGTCGGCGCCGCCGATCATCTCGACGACGACGTCGACATCGTCGGCCGCGACGAGCGCGTCCATATCGTCTTCCCAGCGATAGCGGCCGAGGTCGATGCCGCGATCCTTGTGCCGGTCGCGCGCCGACAGCGCGACGATCTCGATCGGACGCCCCGCGCGCCGCGCGATCAGTTCGCGGTTCGCCTCGAGCAGCCGCACCACGCCGCCGCCGACGACGCCAATTCCCGCGAGTGCAACGCGCAGCGGCGGTCGGGGGGCGGTCGGGGCGGAATAAGGCGACATGCGGGGACTCCGTACAGGGCGCGGAGCACCGCCCCGCCGTTGCGAGCGCCCTATCGGCTTTTGCAATGGAAACAAGCCCGCCGCGCCTAGGGGGCGCCGAAGCAAATCTTTATCCTGCGACGGGCGGCTTACGCGTGCGTGTGCATTCGCCGAGCGCGCCCAGTATGACGCCATAGTCCGACGCCGCCTTGCGGCGATCTTCAGGTGCGGTGCCCGCAAGCTTGTTCAGCGGCAGCTGGCGGGGCAGGCCGCATGCGAGCCGGTACCAGGCCAGCGTGTTCCGCTGCGGCACCGCCGCCGATCCGTCGACGATCTCGCCGAACGCGGCGGCCCAGCGCCGCGAGCCATCGGCGGCGGTCAATATGGTCAGCGACACGGGCTCGCCCGTCCTTGTGTCGAGGAACAGCTGCGTCTCGCCTTCGCCCGGAAGGGTGCCGGGGACATGAAAACCGTTCGCGATCCCGGTGATCGCCGGCGGGGCACCGGGCTTGACCAGTTCGGTGAGCACCGCGCGCACCTGCGCTTCGGTTGCGGGATCCCAGGGGAGCTGGGCGTCGGGCGCGATCAGCCGGACGCTGCCGGTGTTGCTGCTTCCCGCTGCGGCGCCTGCGACGGAACGGGCAAAGAGCAGGACCGGTTGTTTCTTCTTCAGCTTGGGCGGCTTGCCCTTCGCGTCCAGCGGCAGGTCGACGAGGTAGGAGATTCGAGCGGCGAGCGGTCCGGCGCCCCGAATCAGGCTGATTACATCGGCTTCGACATAGAATCGGACCTGACCCGCCGCGACTCCGGGCGCGCGGTCGGCTTTCAGCGCGGTGGCGTTATATATGCGCGCGTGCAGCGCGATCGGCGCCGCGGTCGCCAGGTCGGCGATGTCGGCATAGCTATAGGGGCTGGCCGCTGGCGCGGCCATCGGGGCCTGCATCGCAAAAACGCTGGGTATTCCAAGGGTTAGGGTCAGAATTCCGGCGATGGCTGTCGGGCGGCGCGCGCGCATGATTGATCCACTTTCTGTCGTTTATGACACCGTTATCGGCGCCCAAATCCCTATCATGGGACATGGCACATTAACCGCTGATAAAGGGTTTGCGAACTTGCCGCCACCGCGATAGGACGGGCCGCGAAGCGTACGGGAAAACATAATAAGCCGAACGCAGCGCCGCCGGGTCTCGCAGAACGCATCGGAAATCATCCGGGCATTTGGCAACCGAACCCGTCGGCAGGGAATTGGTGTCAGGATGATCTAGCAAGGAGCGTCGTCCCTGAATGGCTTATGGTGATAATGTCGACCCTAAAAACAGGGTAGTGGCGATTGTCTTGGTTGGTCTGCTTACGGCAGTTCTGGGCTACGGCCTGGTTAACGGCCTGAATATCAGTATCGTCAAGAAACTCGCCGAAAAATTGGATGTGGTGGACGTGGAAGAGCCGCCGCCGCCGGAGGAACCCCCGCCGCCGCCGCCGCCGGACAATAAATTGCCGCCGCCGCCGCCGGTCGTGACTCCGCCGTCGCCGATTCCGCCGCCGGTCACGACCAATACGGTCCAGTCGGTGCCGAAGGCGCCGCCGACGCCGCCCCCGCCCGTCTACACGCCGCCGGCTCCGCCGGCTCCGCCGCCGACGCCGGACCTCAGTGCCGCCGGTACGCCGAAGGGCAATCCGGGCCGCTGGGCGACGAACGACGAC
>NZ_DASWTD010000447.1:0-6491 GCF_036402335.1 Sphingopyxis sp.
AGCATGATGACCGCGACGAACGTCAGCCAGAAGGAGACGTTGTTCATGCGCGGGAACGCCATGTCGGGCGCGCCGATCATCAGCGGCACGAACCAGTTGCCGAAACCGCCGATCATCGCGGGCATGACCATGAAGAACACCATGATCAGGCCGTGTGCGGTGATCAGCACATTCCACATATGCTTGGCTTGCGTCTCGCCGGCGGCCGTGTCGAAAACACGCGCCCATTCACCCAGATACTGGATGCCGGGATGCGCGAGTTCGAGGCGCATCATGCCCGAAATCACCCCGCCGGCGATGCCGGCGACGATCGCGAAGATCAGGTAGAGGGTGCCGATGTCCTTGTGGTTCGTCGACATGAACCAGCGGACGAAGAAGCCCGGGGTATCGTGGTCATGGTCGTCATGCGCGTGATCGGCATGGCCATGGGCGGGTGCAGTTGCAGCAATATCGGTCATCTGTCGGACCCCTTGTTATTTCTTGGCGGCCGGGGCGGCGGCGGGAGCCGCTGCCGGTGCAGCTGCTGCGGGAGCAGCTTCGGTCGGAGCGACGGCTGGCGTCGCTGCCGGAGCGGCGGTAGCGGGAGCCGGTGCGGCAGCGGCGGGAGCCGCAGCCACCGGACCAGCGGGATTACCGCCCCTCGAGCGGACCCAGGCTTCCCACTTGTCGACCGGGAGCACTTCGACGGCGATCGGCATATAACCATGATCGACGCCGCACAGTTCCGAACACTGGCCGTAATAGACGCCGACCTTGTTGGCGGTGAAGGTCGTTTCGTTCGCACGGCCAGGGACCGCATCCATCTTGGTCCAGAAGGCGGGAACCGCGAAGCTGTGGATCACGTCGGCACCGGTGATGATCAGCTTGACCTGACGGCCGACGGGAACGACCATGCGGTTGTCGACGGCAAGATGATAGGGTTCGCCGGCGGCCTTCGCCTTGTCTTCGGGCAGGATCTTCGAGACATATTCGCCGATGCCCTGGTCGGGATAGGCATAGCCCCAATACCATTGATAGCCGGTGACCTTGATCGTCAGCGCGTCCTTCTTCGGCGGTTCATATTGCGCCGCGAGCAGGCGGATCGACGGGACGGCGATCACCGCGAGGATCAGCACCGGAATGGCGGTCCAGATGATTTCGATGAAGGTGTTGTGCGTCGTCTTCGACGGCACCGGGTTCGCCTTGGCGCGGAAACGGAACATCACCCACAGCAGGAGACCGAGGACGATCAGCGTGATCACCGTGATGACGGGAAGCAGGATGACATGGTTGAACCAGTATGCCTGCTCGCCGATCGGGCTGACCTGCGGCTGGAAATCGATGCCCGCGTCGACCGGCTGGCCAACCCCGGGGGTCGGCTTCATCGGGACATACGTGGCGTCGCCGGCCGGCGCAGCAGCCTCGGTTGCCGCCGGCGTGGTTGCCGGAGCGGCCGCATCGGCAGTTGCCGGCGCTGGATTCGCCGCAGTCGTTGCAATGGGCGCTTTGGCCGCAGCCACAGCAGGTGCCGCCGCATGGCCGGCACCCACCGCGCCGAGCGACAAAACTGCCGCAATTACAAGGGTTTTCAAGCTCTTCATAAGGATAGTGCCGCCCGTTGCCTGTTGTTCTTATCGATGGTTCATCCCCCCGCAGCGATGGCCGGACACGCGTCGCGGCAGCCAGCGGAGGGGCTGAATCTCGCGGGCGCTATAGACCCGCTTGCCGCTTGCCTCAAGCATCTCTAACACTATTTTGCGGCAGGCAAATCTTCGCCGCCAAAACCCGGTCGCCCGCGATGGGCGACGCACTGGACAAAAGAACAATTCTCCCATGACCGATGATGAAATCCTGGCCGAATTCCGCGCCGCCGACGCCCTGCTTCAGGGTCACTTCCTGCTCTCTTCGGGGCGTCACAGCGAATATTACCTCCAGTGCGCGCGCGTGCTGATGGACACCGAGCGCGCCGGACGGCTCGCGGTCGCGCTCGCGGCAAAGCTGCCGCGCGACCTCCGACAGGCGATCGACGTGGTTGTGTCCCCCGCAATGGGCGGCGTCATCATCGGGCATGAAATGGGTCGCGCGCTGGGCAAGCCGGCAATCTTTGTCGAGCGGCCGACAGGCACCTTCGAACTGCGCCGCGGTTTCGCGATCGACGCCGGCGCCAAGGTGCTGATGGTCGAGGACGTCGTGACCACCGGCCTGTCGTCGCGTGAAGCGATGGCGTGCGTCGCGGCGGCCGGCGGCGAAGTGGTGGCGGAAGCGGCACTGGTCGACCGGTCGGCGGGCAATGTCGATCTCGGCGTCCCTTTCTATCCGCTCGTCGCGATCAATTTCCCGACCTATGCCGAGGATGAGCTTCCGCCCGAGCTCGCGGGCACGAAAGCGGTCAAGCCCGGGAGCCGCGCGAATTGAGCCAGCGCCTGCGCCTCGGCGTCAACATCGACCATGTCGCGACGATCCGCAACGCGCGCGGCGGCGAGCATCCCGATCCGGTGCGCGCGGCGGAAATCGTCGCGGCGGTCGGCGGCGACGGCATCACCGCGCATCTGCGCGAGGACCGGCGCCACATCCGCGACGACGACCTCGCACGCATCCAGGCCGCGACCGACCTGCCGCTCAACCTCGAAATGGCGGCGACCGACGAGATGCTCGAGATCGCGCTGCGCCACATGCCGCACGCCGCGTGCATCGTCCCCGAAAAGCGCGAGGAGCGCACGACCGAGGGCGGACTCGACGCCGCCGGCCAGCACAACCACCTCGCCCCGATCGTCGCGCGGCTGGGCGACGCCGGAATCCGCGTCAGCCTGTTCATCGAACCCGACGCGCGCCAGATCGAGGCGGCGATGCGGCTGCGCGCGCCCGTCGTCGAATTCCACACTGGCCGCTACGCGCATGTCGAGGGCGAGGAGCGCGCCGTCGAACTCCGCCGCCTCGCCGACGCCGCGGCGCTCGCGTGGAAGAACGGGATCGAGCCGCACGCAGGGCACGGCCTGACCTATGACAATGTCATCCCCGTCGCGGCGATCCCGCAGCTCGCCGAACTCAACATCGGCCATTATCTGATCGGCGAGGCGATTTTTACCGGCCTTGAGGATGCCGTGCGCCGGATGCGCGCGCTGATGGACGAGGCGCGGGACGCGTCATGATCATCGGGCTCGGCTCCGACCTCTGCAATATCGAGCGCATCCAGAATTCGCTCGACCGTTTCGGCGAGCGGTTCGAGAATCGGGTCTTCACCGAGGTCGAACGCGCCAAGGCGGCGCGGCGGCCGTTCACGCGCGCGGGCACCTATGCGAAGCGATTTGCCGCGAAAGAGGCTTTCTCGAAGGCGGTCGGCACCGGATTCAAACGCGGTGTGTTCATGAAGGACATCGGCGTCGTCAACGCGCCCTCGGGCGCGCCGACGCTGGCGCTGACCGGCGGCGCCGCCGCGCGCCTCGCCCAGATGATCCCCTCGGGCCATACCGCCCATATCCATCTGACGCTGACCGACGACCATCCGTGGGCACAGGCCTTCGTCATCATCGAAGCAATCAAGGACTGACATTCATGGCGAAGGACAAGTCAAAGGATGACGGCGGCTGGGGCAAGCTGATCCGCGATGTGGTGGTGATATTGCTCCTCGTGCTCGGCATCCACAGCTGCGTCGCCAAGCCCTTCTATATCCCCTCCGACTCGATGATGCCGGTGCTGCGCAACGGCGACCGGCTGATCGTCAGCAAATATCCCTACGGCTGGTCCTATTCGTCGGTCAGCTTCCATCTCGCACCCAAGATCGCGGGCCGCCTGTTCGGAAAGCTGCCCGAGCGCGGCGATATCGTCGTGCTCGAGCATCCGGTGACACGGATCGACTATATCAAGCGCGTGATCGGCCTGCCCGGCGATACGATCGAGCTCCGCAACGGCGAGCTCAGCATCAACGGAAAGCCGGTGAAGCGCGAGGTGCAGCCGATGCTGGAGATCCCGGTCGATCCCAACACCCCCGGCCCCGACAGCAGCCTGTTCCGCTTTGTAAGCCGCGATGCGAAGGGCAAGGAAGTGCTCGAGCTGCCGATCGTCCGCGAAACGCTGCCCGGCGGCGCGACCTTCGACACGATCGATATGGGCCCGGGTTACACGACCGACAATTATGGCCCGATCACCGTACCCGCCGACCATGTCTTCCTGATGGGCGACAACCGCGACGGCAGCGCCGACAGCCGCGTCGATACGAGCCAGAAGGGCCTCGGCGGCCCCGTCCCGTTCGACGCCATCGCCGGTCGCGCAGAAATCATCAGCTTCTCGACCGATGGAACCGCCGAATGGTATAACCCATTGAGCTGGTTTAACGCCCTCAGATCGGGTCGCGCCGGAACCGACCTGCGTCCCGAGCGTCAGGGCAACTAGATAACGGGGAGCAAGGCATGGCGGCGACACGAAAACCGGCAGCAACACGCACCGCCGCCTCCGCCGCAGCCAAGGCAGAGGCGCACAAGGAGGCCCCCGGCCCCACGGAGATTCGCAGCCAGCTCGTCCGCACCGAGCTTCTGAAAGCTGGCGTCTGGCTGGGCCTCGCGCTGCTGATCGGCGTCTGCATCGTTCTCGTCCAGCCGATCCTTCTGATCTTTGCCGGCATCGTCATGGCGTCGATGCTCGACGGAGGGACGCGCCTGCTCGGCCGCGTGCTGCCGATCGCGCGCGGCTGGCGCCTGCTGATCGTCTGCCTCTCGCTGCTCGCATTCCTCGTCTGGACCGTCATGTTCGCGGGCTCACAGATCGCCGATCAGGCGGCGACGCTGCAAAAAGTCGTGATGGGGCAGGTCGAGCGTATCGCCGCGTGGGCCAGCGACCATGGCATGGGCAATCTCCAGCTCGATACCAAGACGATCACCGACAATATCGCGGGAACCGTCGGCCGCGTCACCGCCGCGGTCGGTACGGTATTGGGCGGGCTTACCAGCCTCGTCATGATCATCGTGCTCGGCATCTTCATCGCGATCGAACCGCGGCTTTACGAACGCGGCGTTGCATGGATGCTGCCGATGAAGTCGCGCGAGAATTTCTACATCACGACCGCACGCATGGGCTTCACGCTGCGCCGCCTGATGGCAGGGCGCCTGCTCGGCATGCTTGTGGAGGGTATCGGCACGTGGCTCGCCTGCCTTGCCGTCGGCATCCCGATGGCGGCGCTCATGGGACTGCTCACCGGCCTGCTCGCCTTCATCCCCAATATCGGCGCGATCGTGTCGGGCGTCCTGCTTGTCCTCGTCGGCTTCTCGGCAGGGACGGATACCGGCCTCTGGGCGATCGCCATCTACTTCATCGTCCAGACGGTCGACGGTTACCTGATCGTGCCGATGGTTGCCAAGAAGACCGTCGACCTCGCCCCTGCCCTCGTCCTCGGCGCACAGATATTGTTCGGCGCGCTGCTCGGCATCATGGGGCTGTTCCTTGCCGATCCGATCGTCGCGATGATCAAGGTCGCGCTCGAACGCGAGGCCGAACGCAACGCCGGCGGCGCCAAAACGAAAACGGCGGCAGGCACCTAAGCCCACCGCCGTTTCGATTTCGCCGGACTTCGCCGTTCTTACGGCTGCGGCGCGCCGGGTGGCGGCCCTGCCGGAGCGCCACCGGGGGCGCCCTGCATCATCTGTTGCTGCTGCATCATCTGCTGCTGTTGCTGCATTTGCTGCTGCATCGCGCGAACCTCGGCCTCCGAACGGAAATCGAGCAGGGTCACGCTGAAGTGCAACGTGCTGCCCGCCGGGATCGGGCCGACCGCGCGATCGCCATAGCCGAGTTGTGCCGGGATGGTGATCTTGTACTCGCCGCCCTTTTTCATGCGGGTCAATGCTTCGGAAAAGCCGGGAACGACCTGCGCCACCTGCATCGGCGCCTGTTCGTTCGCGTCGAAGACCGTGCCGTCGTCGAGCTTCCCCTCATATTTGACCAGCACGACATCGGCCTTGGTCGGGCTGGCGCCCGCGCCTTCCTTGACGACTTCGAAGCCGATCCGCGGGGTCATGTGCCAGGCAAAGGCCGCACCCGCGACAATCAGCGCGGCAAGGCCGAACCACATCAGCCACAGGCCGCCCTTGCTCACCGGACGCAATGGAACCGTCGTTACGCTCATCTTGGGTGATCCTTCCGCTGCCCCGGCCGGGGCGAAAATGCTGGCGAGGCCTATAAGCGGTGCGGTGCGCGGCGGTCCAGAGGCAATCTGTGCATCCCGCACTTGTCTGCCGGTGCCTGCTTTGGGGTGGGTATGTGCCGCCGCCGATGCAACATTGCCCAAAGTTCAGTAAAGTTCAGCCCTGTGCGTCGCTCCATTTGACCCTGCCCGTTTGCCCACACTGGCCGGCAACCGCCTTTATCCACCCGATGAAAGAGCCGGGATGAAGGCTGGCATAGCCGGATATTGTAGGAAAGGCCTTTTTGAAGGCGTCCCCTTTGGGGGTGGTGAGTTGTCGTTTAGGAAGCGCGTGACGATCCCCTCCCGCAGGCGGGAGGGGCAGCGAGGCTTGCCAGCT
>NZ_DASWTD010000448.1:0-3201 GCF_036402335.1 Sphingopyxis sp.
TAAATCGAATCGCGGATTATTTTTCTATTTCAAATCATAAGCTTAGAGTTAAGATTCCCGCTACCGTCCAACTTTTCCTCTATCTTTAGCCTGCCGGCTCGACGCTCAGCAGTTCGACCGTGAACAGCAGGGTCGCGCCGCCGGGGATCGGGCCCTTGCCCTCGGGGCCGTAGGCGAGCTGCCAGGGAATCGCGAGTTCGACCTTGTCGCCGACGCCCATCAGCGCGACGCCTTCCTGCCAGCCTTCGATCACGCGATTGAGCGGAAAGGTCGTCGGTTCGCCGCGCGCGACCGAGCTGTCGAACTCGCGGCCATCGGCGAAGGTGCCGACATAATGGACGGTGACGTTATCGGCCGGGCCGGGATGCTTGCCGCTGCCGTCGCCCGCGATCCGGCGCCAGCGCAGTCCGCTCGGTGTGGTGCGCCAGCCGTTGGCTCCGTTCCGCTCGGCGAGGGCGGTCATCTGCTTGTTGAGATAGGCGGTGCCCTGCAGCGGTGCGGCATCGCCGGGTTGGGCGGTGGCGGACGCCGGGATGCAAAAGACCAATGCGGCTGCTGCGGCCACGCGGTTGAGCGATGAAATGCGCATGAAAACTCCCTCGAACGATATGCGCATAAACGCATCATGGGGCGAATGCGCAAGGGGCGATCGATCAGGAACGGTTCGATATGGGCGCGGGCGCGGCAGGAACTTTCGTGGCGGTCGGTCGTTTCCGATTTGCACTCGATAATCAGAGATCTGCGCACGGCCATCGGTCGTCCCCCTTTCGAAAAGCGCGCGAAATGCGGCTTTCGAAACCGGTGCCGCGCGTCCGGGTCCTGGCCATGGAAGGAGTATCAGATGTTCAAATGGGCTTTGATTTTTGCCGTCATCGCATTGCTCGCCGCCGTCCTCGGCTTTGGCGGCATCGCAGGCGCGGCGGGCGGCATCGCCAAGATCCTGTTCTTCGTCGGACTTGCGCTCGTTGCGCTGTTCGTGATCCTCGGCGCCTTCGCCGCGAAGAAGGTCACGTAAAAAATCCGGACGTGGCGGGAACCATCTCGGCCCCGCCGCGTTTCACTGATCTATCCGATCGAAAGAGACGGTAGAATATGGTCCTGTCTTCGGATGGACCTAGGGAGCCCCGCCGTAGAGATACGACGGGGCTTACCTGTTTTCAGCCCGGGAAGGCGGCGCGAACCTGGCGTTCGAGCACCGCCAGCGGAACCCGCCCGGCGCCTAGAACCACATCGTGAAAGCGCTTGATGTCGTAGCCCGGCCGCTTCGCCACCTCGTCGCGCACGCGGCTGATCGCGATCTGCCCGACCTTGTACGAACAGGCCTGCCCCGGATAGACGATATAGCGGTAGATTTCGGTGCGCGACGCGGTGGGCGAGGTCGAGGAGTTTTCGACCATATAGTCGATCGCCTGCTCGCGGCTCCACCCCATCGCATGCAGGCCGGTGTCGACGACGAGGCGCGACGCGCGAAAGGCGTAGGAGGCGAGATAGCCGATCTTGCCGAGCGGATCGTCTTCGTACATTCCAAGTTCGTCGGCCACCTGTTCGGCGTAAAGGCCCCAGCCTTCGCCATAGGCGGTCACCGACGCCGCCTGCCGATAGAGCGGCAGCTCGGCATCTTCGAGTTTCAGCGCCCCCTCGAACAAATGTCCCGGCGCGCCTTCGTGATAGGCCAGCGTGGGGAGCGTATAGCGCGGCCATTCGGCGGTATCGCGCAAGTTGATGAAGAAGATGCCGGGACGCGATCCGTCGGGCGTTCCTGCCTGCGCCGAACCGCCCGGCGCGCCGATCTCGATCTCGGGCGGCACGCGGCGGATTTCATAAGGCGCTTTCGGCAGGCGGCTGAACACCTGCGGCAGCTTGCCGCGGACGGTGACGAGCAGGCCGTTGAGATAGGCTAGCATCTCGGCGCGCCCGGCGTCGTCGTTCGCGAACAGCTGCCCCTCGGCCTTGCTCAGCGCGTTCAGCCGGTCACGGAGGCTGCCGTTCGTATAGCCCTGCGCTTTCAGCAGCACGTCCATTCGCGAGGCGAGATCGGCGACCTGTTCGCGCCCGATACGATGGATTTCGGCGGCGCCAAGGTTCGTCGTCGTGTGCTGGGCGAGCGTCGCGGCATAATAGGCCTCGCCATCGGGCAGCCGCGCGACACCTGCATCGGTGCCGGCGCGTGGCAGGAGTGCGGTCAGTGCGTCGATCTGGCGGGTGAGGGCGGCGCGGATCGGGCCTTCGAAAACCGCCGCCGCACGGTCGCCATAGCCGGCGAGGCCGATCGCGGTGCTGCGCCTGGCGATCGACGCGACGAGCGTCTTGCCCGCGACATCGCCGTCGCGCAGGCGCGCGAGTTGTTGGAGCGCCTGGTCGAGGATGAAGCGCGGCGCGACGACGCCCATCGCGGCATTTGTCTTCACGATTTCGGTGTCGGCGTCGAACAGCGCGGGGATCGCCTGGAGCCGGAGCATATAGGCGTCGGCGTCAGCCTTATTTTTGACCGGGTGTTGGCTGTCGAGAAAGGTGCTGACCCCGGTGTAAAATCCGCCGAGCTGCGTTACCGCATAGGGGCCGGGGCGATGCCCGAACCCGCCGGTATGATAAGTAAAGCGTGCAAGCCTCTGGCGCGTCGCGAGGTCGAATTCGGCGCTGTCATGCGCGATACGCGCGCTGGCCCCGAGCGTGTCGGGCTTGATCGACCGCACCGCGGCGAGGTCGCTGTCGATCTGGCGCGCGCGGGCGGCACGCGCGGCGGGCGACCAATCGGGAAATTGCGCGCGCAGCGCCGCGCGCGCGCCGGTGTCGATGCCGAGCGACGTCGCGCGCGTCGGATCGTCGTGCAGTCCCTGCTCGAACTGCGCGGCGAGCAGCGTGTCGACGCGCGCATCGGCCGTTTCGGCGGCTGCGACCGGTCGCGCGACGCTTGCGACGGCGAGGCCGCCGAGTCCTGCCAATATGGTCCGTCGATCGGGCGCGGTGTCGGTCATGCGATTCTCTCTCCTTGGGGATTTTATCCAAGCCTAAGGCCGGCAACAGAACGCCGCAACATGATGAGGGCCGGCCGCGCGATTCCGGGTGGCGTCCGGCCGCCATGCGGCCCATCCCGGTTGATCCGTCCGACTAACGCGACGAAATGCCGGATCGATCGGCGCTGCGCTTCGTTGGTCGGGTTCGATGTGGACCAATCGAGCAAATGGAGAATGAAATGCGCAT
>NZ_DASWTD010000449.1:0-14387 GCF_036402335.1 Sphingopyxis sp.
CGACCCAATAGATCGTGCCGGACGACGGCAGATCGTCGATCGTCAATGGCCCGAGAGGACCCATGACCGCCGTCGGCCTCGTATCATATTCGAGCACGCGAACTCTCCGATCGCGCGGCTTTCGCCGCTTCGTGCCCCCCATCGGAAGTCTGCTCGAAATGCGTTAACAAAATCTTTCCGTGACGCGCGACCCGATCCGTCCGGCCGTCACGCGCCGACTTTTCATCTGGAGATTACTCGCCCGGAGCCGGCCTTTCCCCGACGCTGCATGACGGCCCTTTCGCGTCGTTGCGGCAACGTCCTAGAGATTCTGGATTACGCCGTCAGGGGCTGCATTTTCAACCGGCACATAGCCGGCCTCCGTCAACCGGTCGATTGAGGTCATGCCGAGGCGGCGAAAGTGAGCGAGCGCTGCCACGAACAGCGACGATCGGAGATCCGCGGAGTTGAGAAGCCTGTGTCGGCGAAAGCCCAAAATCTTTACCTCGTGCGCGAGGAAGGCCACCTTCCTCGGCTCGTCCGTATAAGCTCGGGCGACGAAGCTTCTGCCGGCCTGCGAGAACCGGTAGATGTCATACTCATAGTACCAGTCGTGCAAGCCATCTGCATCGGGGTCGGAGGCGTCAACATAATGATCGACGTTGACGCGCATGTCTATTCAATGGCCGGGCAAATGCGGCATGACAACCGGTCATTTTCGGTGTGTTGTCTGTGGCTCCAACATGCATTGTACGCTTCCACCACCGCACGCAATCACAAGGCCGTTTCAGGAATGTGTCCCGCTCAGGTTACTCGAACGCCTAAAGCAGCCGGACCGCTAGCGGCCATCTGTTCGCGACGCCCTTGATGATAACAGAGGCTCAACCTCAATCCTTCGAGCACGTGCAGAGCCGGGATGGGGCCCTTGTCCCGTATCGGCTCAAAGATGTCGAAACAACTTGGGCGTGTCAGGTGTGCGCACCTTTTTTGCATAAAATTGAAGATGTTGTGATTGCCCCGCGCGTCTTGCGCCCTTAACCGGTCCGTCAAACAGAGGAGGCGGCATGATGGGGCAATTCTCAACGCGCGCAAATGGAACGCGCGCTTCTCGCAGTCTTGGGAAACTCTTCGCCTCCACGGCGGTCGTCGCCTGCGCGATGGGGCTGGTCTCCGGCATTCCTCTTGCATCGGCCCAGAGCGTGACGACATCGGGCGACGTCGATCCTTCCCCCGCCACCTCACCGAACTGGAACGTCGGCGGGGTCCTCAATGTTGGCGACTCAGCGACCGGTAGCCTGACGGTGGCGGGCGGTGGAACGGTCACGAGCACCTTTGGACAGGTTGGTGTCAATAGCGGCGGCGACGGAACGGTGACGGTGACGGGGGCGGGCTCGAACTGGACGAGTAACAGCAGCATCTACGTCGGCATGTTCGGCTCCGGAACGCTGAACATCGCGAACGGCGGCAGCGTCGACGTCGACACCAATAGCGCGCTCGGCGAATATGCCGGTTCCTCGGGGATTGCGACAGTGAGCGGTCCGGGCTCGCGCTGGACAACCGACAATTTCCTTTATGTGGGCGCAGCGGGCAATGGAACGCTGGGCATCGAAAATGGCGGCTCAGTGTCCGCCGCGGAGGCCATCGTCGGCGAAGATGCCGGCAGCGTGGGTCTGGTGACGATCGCCGGAACCGGTTCGTCCCTCAGCCTCGGCAGCAATTTGGTCGTCGGCCAGACCGGTGCCGGTGCGCTGGAGATCGCCGGCGGCGGCGCCGTCACGACCGGCAACCAGGGCATCATCGGATATTTTGCCGGATCGGGCGGCACGGTAACCGTCGACGGGCCGAATTCGGTCTGGAACCTCAGCAACGCGCTGCAGATCGGCCGCGAGGGAAGCGGCGAGCTCACCATCTCCAACGGCGGTATCGTTTCCACCGCGGCGGCGCCCGTCAGCCTGGATTTCCGAACGATCGGCTCGCAGCAAGGCGCGAGCGGAGAGGTGACCGTAACCGGGGCCGGCTCGGCATGGCTCGGGGACGCCAATCTCACGGTGGGCGGTGAGGGCACCGGCACACTGACGGTCGCTGCCGGCGGTCTGGCCACGAGCGGAACAGCCGTCATCGGCAGCTCGGTTGATTCCGTTGGCACGGTGACGGTGACCGGCGGAAATTCGGCCTGGACGAACGACGACCAGATGTTCGTCGGCTTCTCGGGTAAGGGCACGATGACGATCTCGAAAGGGGGCACGGTTGGCAATACGACCGCCTTTATCGGCTACGGCGCCGGCTCGGACGGCGCGGTGACGGTGACGGGGGCCAATTCGTCCTTGACGAACAGCGCCGATCTCCTCGTCGGCTATGCGGGCAACGGCACCTTGAACATTGCGGATGGCGGTGCGGTGACCAACGCGGTCGGCGCGATCGGTTATGCTGCCGGTTTCTCTGGCCGGGCGACCGTGACCGGGCCGGCGTCAAGCTGGACAAACCTCAACGAGCTTTTCGTCGGCACGTTCGGCGGCGGCCTTCTCGACATAACGGATCAGGGAAGCGTTTCCAGTACGGCTGGCTTCATCGGCCGCAACGCCGGGTCGAACGGTGCCGTGACGGTGACGGGCCCCGGGTCGGCCTGGACGAGCAGCTCTACCATCTACGTCGGCAATGCTGGCTCGGGCACGCTGACCGTCACTGACGGCGGCTCTGTTACGGCGTCGCAGATTACAATCGCCGCCGTGGCCGGAAGCACTGGCATCCTCAACATCGGCTCGGACGCCGGTCAGGCGGCGACAGCCGCCGGAACGCTTGACACTTCCGGGATTGCGTTCGGTGCGGGGGCAGGATCACTGATCTTCAACCACACCGACGCGGACTATGACTTTGACGTTGCGATTACGGGCGCGGGCACGATTCAGCAGGTGGCGGGTGTCACCCGCCTGACCGCGGACAACTCGGGGTTCACCGGCTCGACCGCAATCTCGGGCGGTACGCTGCTCGTCAACAGCACGCTCGGTGACGCGGCAAGCGAGGTCGTCGTGCTCGGCGGCGGCACGCTGGGCGGCAACGGCACGATCGGCGGCAACGTCACCGTTGGCGGCGGCGCCACGCTGGCGCCCGGTAACAGCCCTGGCACGCTGACGGTGGGCGGCGATCTCGAGCTCACACCCAATGCGGTGCTCGCCTTCGAGTTCGGTCGGGCGGGTATCATCGGTGGCGCGCTCAATGACCTTGTCAATGTCGGCGGCGACCTCACGCTCGCTGGCACGATCGACGTCCTGGTGCCGACCGGCGGCAGCTTCGGCCCGGGCATCTACCGCATGTTCAACTATGGCGGTACGCTCACCGACAACGGCCTGACGCTCGGCACGATGCCGGGCGGCAGCGCGGTGTCGGTGCAGACCGCGGTCACGGGACAAGTCAATCTGGTCAACACCGCGGGCCTGACGCTCAGCTTCTGGGACGGCAATGCGGGTCCCAAGAATGACGGCACCGTCAATGGCGGCAACGGCGTGTGGCGCGTCGGCGGCGGTTCCAGCAACTGGACCGATGCGGGCGGGGCGCTGAACGCCGATTATGCGCAGGACACATTCGCGATCTTCTCCGGTGCGCCCGGCGATGTGACCGTCGATGACGCTGGCGGCGACGTCCTTGCCTCCGGGCTTCAGTTCGCAAGCAGCGGCTATAGAGTCGCCGGCGATGCGCTCACACTCACCGACGCCCAGGCGATCGTTCAGGTAGGCGATGGAAGCGCGGCGGGCGCGGGCTTTGCCGCGACGATCGCGAGCGAGCTGGCCGGCACCGCCGGCCTTGTCAAAACCGACGCTGGCACCCTCGTCCTCACCGGCGCCAACAGCTACACCGGGGGTACCGCGATCGATGGCGGCACGCTGCAGATCGGCTCTGGCGGCGCGAGCGGCAGCATCATCGGCGACATCGACAATGAGGGGGCGCTGGTCGTCGATCGTTCCGGTGCGCTCACGCTCGATGGCACCATTTCGGGCAGCGGGTCGCTCACGAAACGCGGTAGCGGAACCCTGACGCTCACGGGCACCAACAGCTATGCCGGCGGAACGACGATCAACGGGGGTACGATACAGATATCCAATGACGCCAATCTCGGCGATGTAGGCGGTACGCTTTCTCTGCAGATCGGCACCTTGCAGGCTGGCGCTGCGTTCACCTCTGCACGCAATATCCTAGTCGGCGGAGCCGGGGCCAATCGCATCGACACTCAAGGATTCGACGTAACGCTGAGCGGCATAGTCAGTGATGGTCCCAACAGCTCGTTTGGCAATTTCTTCGCTAAGCTCGGCAGCGGAACGCTGACCCTGACAGGTGCCAACAGCTATTCCACCCGAACCGTGCTTGAGAACGGCACATTGGCATTGGCCGGGGCCGGCACGATCGGCAGGGGCAACATCATCGTGGGCGCAGGCACTGTCCTCGACATCTCGCAGGGCGATGTGGGCGCACGCGTGATCCAGCTCAACAGGGGCCCCGCAGGTACAATAGCGCTTGGCTCTAAAATACTGACGCTCGGATTCAACAATTCGTTCTCTGACTGGTCGGGGACGATCACCGACGGCGGCATCGCTGGCGGCACCGGTGGCCGGGTTGTCATTACGGGCTCCCGCGGCGCGGTTCGCTACCTTGAGGCAAACAGCTACACTGGTGGGACCACGGTATCGGCTGGCAGCTTCGAACTGTTCGGCAACGGCTCGCTTTACGCGGGCGGTGCGGTAGCCGTGGGCGCCGGCGCCGCGTTTGGTATCGCCGGGCTTAACGGGCCCGGCACGACGATCGGCGATCTATCGGGTGCGGGGGCGATCGCGCTTGGCGCAAAAACGCTGACCTTCGGCACGGGCGCTGACACGGCCTTCTCCGGAACGATCTCAGGCGCCGGAGGCGGGTTGGTGAAGACCGGCACCGGTACGTTCACGCTGACCGGCGCCAACAACTATACCGGGTCGACCAGTGTCACAGCGGGCGCTCTGCTGGTCAATGGCGATCAATCGGCAGCGATTGGGCTCACCAGCGTAAGTTCGGGAGCTGTGTTGGGCGGGACCGGCACGATCGGTGGCGATGTCGTCATCGCAGACGGCGCTACGCTGGCGCCGGGTGCCGGCGGGGCAGGGGCTCTCACCATCAATGGCGACCTGTCGCTCGGCGCGACCTCGCAGCTCGCCTTCGAGTTCGGCCGCGCGAACGCGCCGGGCGATCCGCTCAACGATGTCGTCAACGTCGGCGGCGATCTGACGCTCGGCGGGACGCTCGACGTCGCGGTGGCGCCGGGCGGCGCCTTCGGCATCGGGGTCTATCGGGTCGCCAATTATGGCGGCACGCTCATCAACAACGGCCTCGCGCTCGGCACGATGCCGTCGGGCGCGGACCTGTTCGTCCAGACCTCGGTCGCGAACCAGGTCAACCTGATCAACACCGGCGGTGCGGTGCTCAACTTCTGGGACGGCAGCGCCGGTGCGAACAAGTTCAACAATGTGGTCGACGGCGGCAGCGGCATGTGGCGGACCGGGTTGGATAACAGCTGGACCGAGACGACCGGTGCCGGGAACGCCGGCTATGCCAACGGCGCCTTCGCGATCTTCGCCGGTACCGGCGGCATTGTCACGATCGACAACAGCTTGGGCGCGGTTACGGCCTCGGGACTCCAGTTCGCGACGACGAATTACCGGGTCCAAGGCGGTGCGCTGACGCTGACCGGCCCACAATCGGTGATCCGCGTCGGTGACGGTACCAGTGCCGGGCTCGGATACAGCACGATCATCACCTCCGAGATCACCGGCGGCGCCCAACTTGTCAAAACCGACGTCGGCAGGCTCGAACTGACCGGCACCAACAGCTACACCGGTGGCACAGCGCTCAACGGCGGCACGGTGCGGATCTCGAGCGACGCCAATCTCGGCGCCGGCTCGGGCGTACTCAGCTTCAACGGCGGCACGCTCGAAACCACGGCAGATATCAGCTCGGTCCGCACAGTCGATCTCGCGGGCCAAGGCGTATTCTCCATCGACGCGGATACGGCGCTCACGCTCACCGGCAATCTCACCGGCGCGGGTCTGATCGGCAAGCTCGGCGCCGGTACCCTCGTCCTTGCCGGTGCCGGTAACCACGCCGGTGGCATCGGGGTCGCACAGGGCACGCTGCTCGTGAACGGCGACTATGGCGCCGCGACCGGCCCTGTGACCGTGAACCAGTTCACGACGCTGGGCGGCACCGGCACGATCGGCGGCACTGTGAACCTCAGCGGCACGCTGGCGCCGGGTGCCGGCGGCGCGGGTACGCTGACGGTGGGCGGCGATCTGCTGATCCGCCCGACCGCGACGCTCGACTTCGAGTTCGGCGAGGCGGGCGTGGTCGGCGGCGCGCTCAACGATCTTGTCAACGTCGGCGGCAATCTCGTCATCGACGGCGTGCTCAATGTCGGCGTCCCGGCGGGCGGCGCGTTCGATGTCGGCATCTATCGCATGTTTAACTATGGCGGCACGCTGACCGATAACGGCGTCACGCTCGGAATCATGCCCGCGGATTCCAACGCCGTCGTCCAGACCTCGATCGCGGGCCAGGTCAACCTCGTCAACTCGGGCGTCCTCGCGCTCAACTTCTGGGACGGCGCGGCCGGGCCGAAGAATGACGGCGTGATCAACGGCGGCAGCGGAAGCTGGCAGGCAAGCGGCGGCGACGATAATTGGACCGGCGAGAACGGCGCTGTAAACGCCGCCTATACCGACGGCGCATTCGCCATCTTCGGCGGCACCGGCGGGACGGTCACAGTCGATGACGGTCTGGGCGCTGTTACCGCTGTGGGCATGCAGTTCGCTGCCAATGATTATGTCATCGCGGGCGACGGCATCACGTTGACCGATCCCACCGCTACGATCCGCGTCGGCGACGGCAGCGCGGCGGGCGCGGGCTTTACAGCGACGATCAATTCGGCGCTTTCGGGCGATACCCAATTGGTCAAGACCGATGCGGGCACTCTCGTCCTCGGCGGCGCGAACAGCTACACCGGCGGCGCCCAGATCGTCGGCGGCGCGCTACGTATTTCGAGCGACGCTAACCTTGGCGCAGCGAGCGGCGACGTGACGCTCGACGGCGGCACACTCGAAATCAGCGCCAATGTTACCAGCGCACGCGACATCGTGGTCGGTGGCGGCACGATCGCAACGGCGGCCGATACGCTCTTCACCTATGATGGCCTCTTCTCGGGGACGGGATCGCTTGCTAAGACGGGCGCCGGCACCCTGCTCGTGACGGCCGACAATGGCGGCTTCGGCGGCAGCACATCGGTCGCTGCGGGAACGCTCGCGGTGCAGGGCAGCCTTGGCGGCGCGGTCAGCGTCGGCGCGGCGGGCCGCCTCGAAGGCACGGGCGGTGTCGGCTCAATCGTGAATGCGGGCATTGTCGCGCCGGGCAGCAGCATCGGCTCGCTGACCGTCGCCGGCGATTATCGCGGCAATGGCGGGGTGCTCGAGATCGAGGCGGAGCTTGGCGGCGATGCTTCGGCGACCGACCGGCTGGTCGTGAACGGCGCGACCGCGGGCAACACGCGGGTGACGGTGATCAACCGCGGCGGCCTCGGCGCGCAGACCGCCGAGGGCATCAAGATCGTCGAGGTCGCCGGTGCGTCGGACGGAAGCTTCACGCTCGATGGCGACTATCTGTTCGACGGCCAGCAGGCGGTGATCGCCGGTGCCTATGGCTATCGCCTCTTCAAGAACGGCGTTGCGACGCCGCAAGATGGCGACTGGTATCTGCGTTCGGCGCGCCTCGATGCCACCGGCGAACCCGAAGGGCCGCTCTATCAGCCGGGCGTTCCGGTCTACGAAGCCTATATCGGGGCGCTGCAATCGCTGAACCGTCTGCCGACCTTGCAGCAGCGCGTCGGCAACCGGTCGTGGGCTGCCTCGCCGATCGCCGGAGCGGGGCTCTGGGGCCGCTTCGAGTCCGAACGCCAGCGCCCCGAAGCGCTTGCATCGACCAGCGGCGCCGACCGCAAGGTCGACCAGTGGCAGGCGCAACTCGGGCTCGACGCCGTGTTGGCAGGGCGCAGCGACGGCGCCGCCCTCGTCGGCGGGCTGACCGCGCATTATGGCAAGGCCGACAGCGCGGTGACCTCGATCTTCGGCGACGGAACGATCGACACGCAGGGCTATGGCGTCGGCGCGACGATGACCTGGTATGGGCCGAAGGGCTTTTACGTCGACGGGCAGGTCAAGCTCAGCTGGTTCGACAGCGATTTTGAATCGAATGTCCTCGGATCGCTTGCTCGCGGCAACAAGGGCGACGGCCAGGCATTCAGCCTCGAACTCGGCAAGCAAACCCCGATCGGCCGCAACCTCGGCATCACGCCGCAGGTCCAGATGAGTTATGCCAAGGTCGATTTCGATCGTTTCGCCGATCCTTCGGATGCGGCGGTTTCGGTCGCGAAGAGTGAAAGCCTGAAGACGCGCTGGGGCCTCGCGATCGATCACCAGACGAGCTGGAAGGGCCGGTCGGGCGATACCCGCCACACGCGTCTCTACAGCGTGGTGAACCTCAGCTACGAATGGCTTGACGGCGCCGAGGCCGACGTATCGGAAACGCCGATTGTAAACCGTGACCACCGCCTGTCGGGCGAACTCGGTCTCGGTGGCAGCTATAGCTGGGGCGACGACCGCTTCACCCTCTATACTGAGGTCTCGGGCGATACCGCGATCGCCGACTTCGGCGCGGGCTATAATCTGAAGGGCACCGCCGGGTTCCGGGTACGGTTTTGATCGCTGTTGAATCCGGCGCGGTGGAAAGCAAGTGCGCCTTTGAAAATTTTGTGAGGGCGTCAGGTCAATTTGGCTCTGACGTCCGCTTCTTGCGGTTTGTCGCCAAAAGCTGACTGGCAGCTAACGGCCAACTGCAGCTTCACTGACCGGCGCCACCGTTCCCCGCCGTTTTGCAAAATCCTTCTAATCAGGGAACTTGCGTGCCCTCGGCAGGTTTTCTGGACCGCGAGGAGTTGACGATGAGCCGTGACAGAAAGCCCGACGGAAAATATGATCGTGTTGCGCCGCCGCTGCCGCACCCTTCGTGGCGCCACGGAGCGCCGGAGGCGAAAGAAAAGCCCGCGCGGCTGACCGCAAGAGAGTTCTGGGCGCGCCTCGGGCTCTGAGCTGTTCGATGGCGCCCTTCGGCCATTCTTCGGGGCTTTCGCCGGGCCGGCGATGCGAGCGGGTTCGAAGCAACGGAACATGACGCAGCGCGCCGAAATCATCGCCATCGAGGAACGGCTGCGCAGCGCCATGCTGGCGCGCGATATCGCCGCGCTCGACGCGCTGCTCTGCGACGATGCCCTGTTTGTCGACCAGAATGGTGCGCAAATTTCCAAAGCCGCCGATCTTGCGATGCACCGCTCAGGGCGTCTCGAAATCGCGTCGCTCGATTATGCCCCGGACATGCTTGTTCGCTGCTACGGCGAGGCGGCGGCGACCTGCGTCACAGCGGAAATCAGAGGAACCTTCGACGGTGCCGCTTTCTCCGGACGCTTCGTCTATTCGCGCGTGTGGACGCGCGGGCCGAACGGATGGCGCGTTGCGCAAGCGCATTGTTCGGCGGTTCTCGCAACGGGGTGACCGGGCCTGGCGCGCCCGTCAGTCGTCCGTGCGCGCGATCAGCGCCTTCACGCGGCGGGCAAAATGGTCGAGCTGAAACGGCTTGGTCATGACGTGCATGCCCGAATCGAGATGGCCGTGGTTGAGCACGGCATTCTCCGCATAGCCGGTGACGAAGAGCACCTCGAGATCGGGCGCGAGCGCACGGATGGATTCGGCAAGCTGACGGCCGTTCATACCGCCGGGCAAGCCGACATCGGTAATCAGCAGATCGAACGGGCCCTGGCTCTCGAACAGCCTGAGCGCCGATGCGCCATCCTCGGCCTCGACGACGTGATAGCCGAGCGCCTCGAGCTGCTCGCTCGCAAGCATTCGGATCAGCGGCTCGTCGTCGACGAGCAGGATGGCCTCGCCCGCCGAGGATCGCGGCGCTTCGCCCTTCTCGATTTCGCGCGCCTGCTCGGCGGCATCGGCGGCTCCGTAGCGCGGAAGATAGATGCATACCATGCTGCCCTGGCCGGGCTCGGAATAGATGCGGGCGGCGCCGCCCGACTGGCCCGCGAAACCATAGACCATCGAGAGGCCGAGCCCCGTGCCGTGCCCCATGGGCTTTGTCGTATAGAAGGGGTCGAAGGCGCGCGCGGCAACCTCGGGCGTCATGCCCGTCCCGGTGTCCGATACACAAATCGACACATATTGGCCCGGAGTGAGCCTGCGCTGCTGCGCGCTGCTCTCATCCATCCAGCGGTTCGAGGTCTCGATCGTAATCTTGCCGCCGTCGGGCATCGCGTCGCGCGCGTTGATGCAGAGGTTGAGCACGGCATTCTCGAGCTGGTCGGCATCGACGAAGCACGTCCACAGACCCGCAGCGCCCGCGGTCTCGACCGCGATGGCCGGTCCCACGCTCCGTTCGATCAGTTCCTGCATGCCCTCGACGAGCTTGTTCGCGGCGACCGGCTTTGGCTCGAGTGTCTGTCGCCGCGAGAAGGCCAGCAACCGCTGCGTCAGACTGGCGGCGCGGCGGGTCGCGCCGCTCGCAGCCGTAATATAACGGTCGAGTTCCGCGACACGGCCCTGCGCGATCCGCGCCGCCATCACCTCGAGACTGCCGCTGATCCCCGCAAGAATATTATTGAAATCGTGCGCGAGGCCGCCCGTCAGTTGGCCGACGGCTTCCATCTTCTGGCTGTGACGGAGTGTCTCCTCGGCGGCCATCAGTTCAGCGGTGCGCTCGTCGACCTGTCGCTCGAGCGTCGCGTTGAGCTCGGCCAGCGCAAGCTCGGCGCGCCGGCGTGCGGTGATATCCTGGAAGAGCACCGCGACCTGCTTGCGGCTCGGCGGCTCGATGCGCACCGCTGCCAGTTCGAGGAAGCGGCCCGTCGCGACCAGCTCCTGCTGGAAGCGGATAGGCTCGCCGGTGCGCAGGACCTTGCCGTAACGCTCGATCCAGGCTTCGGCTTCGTCGCCGACCATCTCGCGCAGCTTCTGGCCGACGACATTCTCGATGCCCGCGTGCCGTGCGTAGGCCGCGTTGGCCTCGAGGTGGATATAGTCGCTGTCGGGGCCATGCGGGCCGTCGAAGAATTCGATGATGCAGAAGCCCTCGTCGATCGCATCGAAGAGACCCTTGTAGAGTTCTTCGCTCTCGCGCTGCGCTTGCTGGACACGGAAGCGCTCGGTGACATCGGCGCCTTGGACGAACACGCCGTCGACCTTGCCGTCTGCCCCGAGCAGCGGCTGGTAGACGAAGTCGAGATAATGGTCGCTTGCCGGCTCGCCGGGCCGACCCTGGCGCCGGAAGAGGGCGCCGCGCGCGGAATAGGCCTCGCCGGTTCGGTAGATCTCGTCGAGGATGGCGACAAATCCTTGCGCTGCGGCGTCGGGCAACGCCTCCGCAACGGTGCGGCCGACGATGTCTCGGCCGCCGACCAGTTCGATATAGGCCGGGTTGGCGAGTTCGAACCGGTGATCGCTCCCGCGAAGGAGCGCCATGAAATTGGGCGCCTGCTCGAACATATGCGCGAGGATCGGCCCCACGCCGCTACCGCCTTCGTTCACGCAACGCCCTTTCTCTCTGCCCCGCGCTGCGCGATATTGCACGGTGCATAATCCGGAACCAGACCGATAACGAGGACGGCAGGCCGTAGTTCCGGCACGACGAAGAGATTGAAGATTTGCCCGGTTATAACATAAGATAAGTCGTTTCTTTGCCGTAATGGCAGAATGTTCGAGGGTGCTGTGCTCGCCCGCAACCGGACGAACCCTTGCCCAACGAAACGCTACGCCGCGCGCTCAGAGCGCAAACGGCTTCACAACATCGATTGCTCGACGATGCCGTCGGGTCGTTTGCGACGGTCGAGGCCTATGGACGCTTCGTCGCGAACAGTCTCGCGTTCCGCGCTCCGGTCGAGACGCTGCTTGCGCGCGGCACCCGGTGGCCGCTTCTGCCGCTGGCGGACCTGATGCGCGAGGATCTGGCCGACCTTGACGTGGCGCCGCGCCCCGAAGGCGTGTTCGCGAAGGCGCTTGGGGGGGGCGGCGAGGTCGGTATCGCCTATGTCCTCGAGGGCTCGGCACTCGGCGCCCGGCTGCTCGTCCGCCGCGCGGCCGCACTCGGTTATGGCGCGCGCTACGGCGCGCGGCATCTCGCGAGGCAGGTGGAGGACATGGCGCGCTGGAGGCGCTTTCTGGCGCTGCTCGAGACGATCCCGGACAGTCAAGCCGATGCGGTGGTCGCCGGCGCCGTCGCGGCCTTCGACTTCGCGCTCGGCATCTATACTGTGGAGACGGTATGACGACGGGCGTCGACCTGACCAACTGCGACCGCGAGCCCATCCACATCCCTGGGAGCATCCAGCCGCACGGCTGTCTTGTCGCCTGCGATGCCGGAGCGGCGACGATCCTGCGGCATTCGCTCAACTGCGGCAACATGCTCGGTGCGGCGGGCAATCTCAACGGGCGCGACCTTGCGTCCGTCCTCGGTGCAAAGACCGCGCACGATATTCGGAACGCGCTCGGACGCGCCCAGCTCAGCGGACGCTCGGCGCTGATGTTCGATTGCGTACTGGAAAACGGCCGTCACTTCGATGTCGCGGTGCACCGCTTCAAGGGCAGCGCGATCATCGAGTTCGAACCCGCAGAGGCCAATCTCGCCGCGCCGCTCGAAATGGCGCGCGCGATGATCGGGCGCATTGCGGCAATCGACGGCGTCGAACGGCTGGCGAAGGACAGTGCGCGGCTGGTGCGCGCCGCCCTCGGTTACGACCGGGTGATGATCTACCAGTTCGGGCCCGACGGTGCCGGCAAGGTGGTGAGCGAAGCGAAGCGCGCCGATCTCGAAAGCTTCCTGGGCCAATATTTTCCGGCGACCGACATCCCGCAGCAGGCACGAGCGCTCTATCTCAAGAACACGATCCGGATCATCTCGGACGCCGATTTCGAACGCATACCGGTCGAGCCGGTGCTCGACGCATCGGGCGAACCGCTCGACCTCTCGTTCGCGCACTTGCGCAGCGTCTCGCCGATCCACTGCGAATATCTGCGCAACATGGGCGTCGACGCCTCGATGTCGATCTCGATCATAGTCGACGGCGAGCTATGGGGGCTGATCGCGTGCCACCACTACAGCCCCCGCACCTTGTCGATGGCCGAGCGCGTTGCGGCCGAAATGTTCGGCGAATTCTTCTCGCTCCATCTTAATGCGCTGCGACACAAGCAAACGCTGGACGCGGCGCACCGCGCGCGCGAGGCACTCGACAGCTTCCTGCGCGATACGGTCGGCTCGCATGACATCAACGGGTTGCTCCGCGACAAGCTGTCGCAGTTCGCCGGGCTCATTCCTTGCGACGGCGTAGCGATGTGGCTCGACGGACAGATGTCGGTCGTGGGGTCGGTGCCGCCCGAGGCGGCCATTCTCGCGCTCGCGCGTTTTTCCGAGACCGTCGCCGATGGCCAGATATGGGCAACCCACAAACTCGCCAATGTCGTGCCGGGCGCCGAAGATTATGCGCCGATGGCGGCCGGCATGCTCGTCGTGCCGCTTTCGCAGCGGCCTCGGGACTTCCTCTTCTTTTTCCGCAAGGAGCTCGTCCACACGCTCGACTGGGCGGGAAATCCCGACAAGACCTATGAGACGGGGCCGCTTGGCGATCGGCTGACGCCGCGCAAGAGCTTCGCGATATGGAAGGAAACCGTGCGCAGCGAGAGCGCGCACTGGACCGAGCAGGAGCGACGCTTTGGCGAGGCAACGCGCATCGCGCTCGTCGAGGTCATCCTCCAGCACAGCGAGCGGCTCGCCGACGAACGTACCAAGGCCGAGCTTCGCCAGCGCATGCTCAACGAGGAGCTCAACCACCGGGTGAAGAACATCCTCGCCGTGATCCGCTCGCTCGTTGTGCATCCGACCGCCGATGGCGAGACGCTCGAAAATTACGCTGCATCGTTGCGCGGCCGCATTCAGGCCTTGTCGCTTGCGCACGACCAGGTCGTGCGCAACGATGGCGGCGGCGCCCTACGCGATCTTTTGCACGCCGAACTCATGCCCTATTGGGGCGATGGCGAGCGGGTGAGGCTGGATGGCCCGGCGATCTGGATGGACGCGCGCGCCTATTCGATCATGGCACTCGTCCTGCACGAGCTTTCGACCAATGCCGCCAAATATGGCGCGCTGTCCTGTCCTGCCGGGCGGCTTTCGGTGACCTGGTCGCTGACGCCCGTTGGCGGATGCCGGATCGCCTGGCGCGAGGCGGGCGGTCCGCGCGTCGCCGCGCCCGCGCGCCGCGGTTTCGGCTCGGTGCTCATCGAGCGCAGCATACCCTT
>NZ_DASWTD010000450.1:0-14459 GCF_036402335.1 Sphingopyxis sp.
GTGCTCGCGCGCCCCGAAATCAGCCTCGTCAAGCTGCTCGCGCTCGAAGTCGGCGACGTCATCCCGTTTACCATGCCGCGCCATGTCCCCGTGACCGTCGCCGGCCGCAGCTTCGCAGTCGGCAGCATCGGCGAAGCCAATGGCAACGCCGCCATCATGATAGACCATATCGAAAAAGGACCGAACCATGAGTGACATCAGCGACGCCCCGAAAGCCGCGCGCGCCGATCGCCGCGACAACAAGAATATCGCCGCCGCCCCCAATTTCGACCTGCTCGCCGGCGTCTCGCTGCGCGTGTCGGTCGAGGTCGGATCGACGTCGATGACGCTCGCCGAACTGCTCGCGATCGACGAAGGCAGCGTGATCGAACTCGACCGCGCCGCGACCGACCTGCTCGACATCTATGCCAATGGCACGCTGATCGCAAAGGGCGAGATCGTCAGCATCGACGGCCGCTACGGCATCCAGGTCGCCGATATCGTCGCCCCGGCGCGCGGTCTCGAAGGTTTCGAGCGGAGAGCCTGATGTTCGAATATATCCTCCGCCTGCTGATCCTGCTGCCGATCGTCGGCGGCATGGCATGGGGCAGCCTGTGGCTGTGGAAACGCGTCCAGATGGGCATGCCGCTCGTCGGCGGCGCGGCGAAGGCGCGCGCCGTCGAAATGGTCGACGTGCTGCCGCTGGGCCCAGGCTCGAAGCTCGCGGTGGTCGAGTTTGCCGGGCAGCGGGTGCTGATCGCAGTGTCGCGCAACGGCATCACGCGGATCGCCGACGACAGTCAGGGTGATTTCCATGCGGACTGATCGCAAATTCTGGCTTCGCGCCGCGGCTCTTGCTGGCGGCGCCGCGCTGCTCTGCGCCGCGCCTGCGGCCTATGCGCAGGCGGCCGACGGTCTAAGCCGCGCGGTCGGCGAGATCGGTGGCGACGGCCGTCCGCTGTCGCTGTCGCTTCAGATCCTCGTCCTGATGAGCCTGCTGACGGTGCTGCCGTCGCTGCTCCTGATGATGACCAGCTTCACGCGCATCATCATCGTGCTGTCGATCCTGCGTCACGCGCTCGGGCTGCAACAGACCCCGCCGAACCAGGTACTGGTGGGCCTCAGCCTGTTTCTGTCGCTGTTCGTGATGCAGCCGGTGATCAGCGAAGTGAATCGCGTCGCGATCACGCCCTATGGCCAGGAACAGATCGATATCGGCGAAGCGGTGTCGCGCTCGGGGGTCGCGCTTCACGGCTTCATGATGAAGCAGACGCGCAAGACCGACCTGATGATGTTCGCCAAGATCGCGAAGGCACCGACCTATGCGAGCCCGAAGGACGTGCCTTTCTCGATCCTGCTGCCCGCGTTCGTCACCAGCGAACTCAAGACCGCGTTCCAGATCGGCTTCCTGATCTTCCTGCCCTTTCTCGTCATCGACCTGATCGTCGCCTCCGCGCTGATGTCCCTGGGGATGATGATGTTGTCGCCGACGATCATATCGATGCCGTTCAAGCTGCTGCTCTTCGTCCTCGTCGACGGCTGGGCGCTGACGATGGGGTCGCTCGCTTCCTCATTCGTGAGTTAACGAGATGGAGGCCGATTATTTCATCGGGGTCGCGCAGCAATCGCTGTGGATCCTTGCGCTCGCCTCGGCGCCGTTGCTGCTTCCGGTGCTCGTCATCGGCGTGCTGCTCGGCATGGTGCAGGCCGCGACGTCGATCAACGAACAGACGTTGACCTTTGTCCCCAAGCTGATCGTCGCGGCGATCTGCCTCGCAATCTTCGGCGGCAGCATCCTCGTCCTGCTCACCGATTTCACCCGCGAAATCTTCGCCCAAATCCCCGGCCTGGTGAAGTAATCCGGGAAATGAATCCCGCCGACATCCCGAATATCGAGGCGATGCTCCAGCTCTGGATGCTGGGGATGATCCGTCCCGGGGCCGCGTTCATCGCGGCGCCGGTGTTCGGCGCATCGAGCGTGCCGGTGCAACTGCGGCTGGTGATCGCGCTCGCGGTTGGCGTGCCTGCCGTCGCCGCAACGGGCATGACGTTGCCACCCGAGGGGATCGTCTCGGTCCCCGGCTTCCTGCTGATTATCGGCGAAGTCGTGATCGGCCTCGCGATGGGCTTCGTCCTCCAGATGGGCCTCGCCGCCGCACTGATCGCGGGCGAAGCGATCAGCAACGCAATGGGCCTTGGCTTCGCGTCGATGGTCGACCCCTTGAGCGGCGCCTCGAGTTCGGCGATCGGCCAGTTCCTCTCGATGCTCGCAACCGCACTTTTCCTTGCTGCCGATGGTCATCTGGTGCTGATCGGCATCATCGTCGACAGCTACAGCGCACTTCCGCCCGGCAACGCCTTTCCCTCGTTCGAGGCGATCGGCGGGCTGATCCGTTTCGGCAGCCTGATGTTCGCCGCGGGGCTGACCATCGCGATGCCGGTCGGTTTCGTGCTGATCCTCGTCCAGGTCATCATGGGGGTGATCGGCCGCTCGGCACCCGCGCTCAACCTGTTTGCCGTCGGCATCCCCGCGACCCTGCTCGCCGGGATCGTCCTGCTCGGCGTTGCGACGCCCGCGATGGCCGAGGCGATCGCGCGCATCCTGTCCGACGCGCTCGACGCCGCGCGCATGATGGCCGGAATCTAGACCATGGCGGGGGCGACCGAAAAGGATCAGAAGACCGAACAGCCGACGGCGAAGAAGCTCGCCGATTCGGCGCGCGAAGGCGATGTGCTGATGTCGCGCGAACTCGCGACCGCGTTGATGATGCTCGCCGCCGCCGGCTGGATGATCGCCGCGGGCGGCTGGTTCGTCCAGTCGGCGAGCGATCTCGTCCGCCGCGGCCTGACGCTGACCGCCGCCGATGTCGCCGATTTCGCGCCGGGCGAAGCGCTGATGCGCAACGGGGTCGAAATATTGCTGCCGCTCGCGAGCCTGTTCGCGCTCGCGCTCGGCGCGGCGGTCGCGGGCCCCGCGCTGCTCGGCTCGTTCGGCTGGCGCGGCAAGGCGCTGCACTTCAAGGGCAATCGCATGAGCCCCTTGAGCGGGCTCAAGCGCATGTTCGGGATGCAGGGCGTTACCGAACTCGGCAAGGCGCTCGCGAAGGTGCTGCTGCTCGGCACGATCGGCTACTGGCTGGTCAAGGGCAGCCTGCCGGCGATCATGACGATGGCGTCGACCGACCTGATGGCGGCGATCGGATTGGCTGGAAAGGAAATCGGCCATGCGATGCTGACCCTCGCCGGCGGGCTCGTCGTCATCGCGCTGATCGACGTGCCGGTACAATGGTTCCAGCGCAACAAGCGGCTGATGATGAGCAAGCAGGAGATCAAGGAGGAAATGCGCGAGTCCGACGGTGCGCCCGAACTCAAGCAGGCGCAGCGCCAGCGCGCGCATGACATATTGAGCGGTTCGGCGCGCAAGGCGGTGTCCGACGCAACGGTGGTCCTGACCAACCCCACCCATTTCTCGGTCGCGTTGCGCTACCGCCCCGGGGTCGACGCCGCCCCCGTGGTCGTCGCGCGCGGACGCGGCGACGTCGCGCTGTCGATCCGCGAGCTCGCGCGCGGCGCCAGCGTCCCGATCCTCGAATATCCGCAGCTGACCCGCGCGATCTATTTCACCGCGCGCGCCGGCCGTGTGATCCCCGAAGAACTGTTCGTCGCGGTCGCAACCGTGCTGGCCTTCGTCTTCCAGCTCGAACGCGCGGCCGCGGACGGGATTGTCCAGCCCGCGGTCGATATACCGCCCTCGCACCATTTCGACCCCGAAGGTCGCCGGCAGGCTTAAGAATGTCCGCGCGCCGCCGTTAAGGGGTCCGAAGGATATTTTGCCATGGTCAGTTCAATCGCCAACAGCCTCGGCTTCGGATCGGGCCTCGACGTCAAACAGCTCGTCACCGACCTGTCGAACGCATCGCGCGACCCTAAGATTGCGCGCATGAACTCGCTCAACCAGGCGAACCAGACGCGAATCAGCGCGCTGGCGCAGGCGCGATCGGATCTCGACGGCTTCGCCAATTCGCTGGGCCAGATGGTCAGCGACGGCACGCTGCGCAGCACGCCGACCGTTTCCGACGAAAGCGTGCTCGGCGTCACCGCGCGCGCGGGACTTCAGGCCGACAGCTTCGCGGCGACCATCGTCGTGAACCAGCTCGCGCGCGCGCAGACCAACTATTCGGGCGTGGTCGCCGACCGGACGGCCGCGATCGGCACCGGGACGATGACATTGACCGTCGGCGGTGTCGCGAAAACGATCACCATCGACGCCGCGAACAACAGCCTCGACGGCCTCGCCACGGCAATCAACGCGAGTGGTGCCGGCGTGACCGCGTCGATCATCGCCGACGAAGGTGGTCATCGCCTGATCGTCAAAGGTCCGACGGGCGAGGTGGGCGCCTTCACCCTCACCGCCGATGCCGGCGCCGATCCGGGGCTTTCGGCCTTCTCGACCGCTAGCATGACAGTGGGCCAGAGCGCTGCCAACGCCGAATTCACGATCGACGGAGTGGCGTTCAGCCGCGCGAGCAACACGGTCGACGACGTCGTTCCCGGCATGTCGCTGACGCTCAAAAAAGCAATGCCCGGGCAGGGCGTCGATATCGGCGCGAGCCGCCCGCTCGACATGATCAAGCAGACCGTAGGCGATTTCGTCTCGGTCTATAACCAGCTCAAGAAAAGCCTTGTCACGGCATCGAGCATGCCGGGCGCGACAACCTCGCTCCGCGAACTCGAGCGCGAATTGGGCGGCCTCGTGGGCAAGGTGCTTTCGAGCCACGGCACGATCAACAAGCTGTCCGACATCGGCATTTCGACAACGAAGGAAGGCCTGCTTTCGGTCGACAATACCAAGCTCGACAAGATACTCGCCAGCGACGCGGGCGCGGTCGAGGCATTGTTCAATCCGCGCCGCGACGCGACGCACACCGAGGCGACCGATCCCGGTATCGCCTTTGCGCTCGATGCGATCCGCGACAAGGCCGTCGGCGACAATGGCGCGATCGATCGCGTGTCGAAATCCCTCGATGCGAAAAAGGAAAATCTCGCCGACCAGCTCGAGAAGATCGAGGAGCGCGAGGATATCTACAAGAAGCGCCTCGAGAAACAATATAGCGCGCTGGAAACGAAACTTGCGGCGTTCAAGGCGACGCAGACCTATCTCGAACAGCAGATCAAGCTCTGGACGAACCAGGGTAACGACTGAGGACCGCCATCGTGACCGCTACCGCCTCGACCGTCCGGGCGACCGGGCTCTATCGCCGATTGCAACATGAGAGCCGCGCCGCCGCCGCCGACCCCGTCGAGTTGGTGACGATGCTCTATGACGAACTCGAAACCGCTATCGGCGTCCTCGCGGCAATGGTCCGGCAGGGACAGCGCGTCTCGGCCACCGAGCCCGCGCATCGCGCGCGCGCAATCCTGATCGGCCTCGACGCCGGACTCGACCGCGACAAGGGCGGCGACATCGCCACGGCGCTGTCGCGCGTCTATCGCAGCATGCGCCGCAAGCTCGACGATGCCGTCGCCGCGAACAGCGCCGAAGGGCTGACCGAGCTTCTCGAAGGCGTGTTGACGATCAGCGGCGCCTGGCGCCAGCTTCGCTGACCCCGGATGGCCCGGGGCTTTATCCCGGCGCGCTCCCGTTCTACGGTCGGACCATGCCGCGAAATCCCATGATCCGCTTCGCAAGCGCCGGCACCGCGCTGCTCCTGCTTTCGGCGTGCGCGGGGAGCAATTTCCGGCCCGTAAGCGACACACCCGTCCGCATCGGAAAGGCCTATTCGATCCGCGGTACGACCTATGTACCCGCCGCCGCGCCTGGCTATGACGCCGTGGGCTATGCCAGCTGGTACGGAAGCGAATCGGGAAACCGCACCGCCAACGGCGAAGAATTTCGCCCTCGCTGGATCACCGCCGCCCACACCACGCTGCCACTGCCGACCTATGTCGAGGTGACCGCGCTCGACACCGGGCGACGGATCATTGTGCGGGTCAACGATCGCGGGCCGTTCGCGCCCGGCCGGATCATCGACCTGTCGCGCGGCGCAGCCGAGGAACTCGGCATCAAGGCGCAGGGCCACGCGCCAGTGCGCATTCGCCGTATCGAGCCCTCGGAAAAGGATCGCGCACGGCTCCGCAAGGGCAAGCCTGCGACTGGACTCGATCCCGTGCCGGCACGCGAGCTTCAAAGACTGCGCGCGCGGCTTCAGGCGAAACCCGGATAGGGCGCTTTTATGCGTTCTACGCGCCGCAGGCCTGACGATCGTCGCGGGGAACGCCTTCGCCGCGCAAAGCCGCCTTTCCGTTCCACGGTGCCGCATAATGGATGGCCACGGCGGCAGCCGACGCTTCGATCACGGCGGTCCACAGCCAGCCGAACCGGTTCGATTCATTGCGATGGATCATCATTCGTCTCCTTCCACCGGAGCCGGTCAAGGGAGGCGACCAATCCGGATGGCCCCTTTTACGGCCACCGGCTTGGCGATTGGCGCTAAAATTGGCCGTGCAGTCGACTAATTTTGGCGCTATTCGCTTTTTCATGCGAAAAATGAGTGATCTTGACGATTTCGACCGGCGACTGTTGGCCTTGGTCCGCGAGAATAATCTCGAGCCCGCGCGAATCCTCGCCGAAAAAGTGGGGCTATCGCTATCGGCCGTGCTCCGCCGCTTGCGGCGCCTGCGCGATGAAAAGATAATCGTTGCCGACATCGCGGTGGTCAATCCGGCACTGACCGGGTCGGCGCTCACCATGCATGTGCTGGTCCAGATGCAGCAGGCCGGGCCGCAGACGATGGACAATTTCGCGCGCGCGATCGTTCGTCATCCCGAAATCACCGGTGCCTGGGACGTGACCGGCGATGACGATTTCCTGCTGAAGATCCAGGTCGGCTCGATGGAAGAATATGACAGCTTCGTGCGCCGCGCCCTCAGCGAGGACAAGGGCGTGCATTCGTTCAAGACGCTGATCACAATCCGCAACATCATCGAAAATGATATTGCGCGGCGTCCGCTCCGCGACGGCTGACGATCCGCGTTGGGGGCGTCCGGTTGCGGCCGATTGCGGACGTTCCGCTGACCTAACCCGTTCGCATCGAGCGAAGTCGAGATGCCCCTCGGCGAAGCTTAACCTCGATGGGTGTCTCGACTTCGCTCGACACGAACGGGAATAGAGGACGGTCCGCTCCCCCACCCCAATCGGACGCCTGCAAATAAGCCTTTCCTACAATATCCGGCTATGCCAGCCTTTATTGCGGCTCTTTCATCTGGTGCATAAAACGGTTGCTGGCCAGTTTGGTGCCAAGCAGTCCCGGCTGGTCGCTTCCCGCACTCCGCAAGGTCAAATCGGGCGGCACATAAGGCTGACCTTTACTGACCTTTGGAGATTGCTGCACCGGCCGCCGCCGCTCACCACCCCGAAGCCGCCGCACGGCAGGCATGAAAAAGGGCGGCGCAAGTGGCCGCCCCCTTGGATCCCCGCCTTGGCAGGAATGATGTATCGCCTTCCGTTCAGCTTCGCCGAACGGATCGATACATCACTTGATCTTCGATTCCTTGAACTCGACGTGCTTGCGAACACGCGGGTCATATTTCCGCACCGACATTTTTTCGGTCATCGTGCGGGGATTCTTTTTCGTCACATAGAAAAAGCCCGTATCGGCGGTGCTCACCAGCTTGATCTTGACGGTCGTCGGCTTGGCCATGGCCCTGTTCCTCGAAGTAACTGCACATCCGCCGGAGGTCCGACCGATGCGGCGGGACTAGGGCCCCGACGTTGGTGTGAAAAAAACATAGAGGGCCGCGCGCATGGCGCCGCCCCCGATATTGGGGCGCCTTTGGCGGGATTCGGCCTTTCTGTCAAGCGAAAGGAACGGGCGGGCGGTATCGAACCACCCGCCCGGGAGGGGTTCGGCTCGGGCTTCTAGCCGTTCCTGATCTGGAACCGGACAGTCATCTCCTTCCAGCTTTCCTCGGCCACCCCGCCGCGTGTCGCAGGCTTGAAGCGCCATTTGGCAAGCGCGCGGCGTTTCGTTTCCTCGAAGAATCCCGGGCTGTCGGTGCTCACCAGCTCGACCGCCTTCACGCGGCCGTCGGTGCCGATCAGCACGCGGACCCTGGCGACGCCTTCCAGCTCGCGTCGCTGTTCGCTCGCCGGGTATTCGGGTTGGAACATGCCCGCATAGCGCGGATCGAGCTGCGCGACGACAAGCGCCGGCGGCTTCGGAGGATCGGCCGGCGGCACATAGATCGGGCCGGTATCGGGAATGACGGGATCGAATATCTTCGGACCTGTATTGACGACATTGTCGGGCGTCGATGTGGGGATGATCGGATCGACGGTTTCGGTCGTCGATGTCGTCACGGGTTTCGTATCGTCCTTCGCCTTCTCGCGCGGCTCTTCAGGCTTGGGCTTCTGAAGGGGAATGGTTTCCCACGGTTCGGAATCGACGCGCGGTGCCGGTTTGATGACCATCGGCGACAGCGCCACCGCAACGACCAGCGCGAGGGGCAGGCCGACCGCAAGCAATGCCGCAACGGGGTGACGGCCCGTATCGCTGCCATAGCTGTTGCGGGGCAATGGCACCGAGGCCGCGGCGGGCGCTGTCATTGTTTCGGGCGCGGCCATGATGGCCGAAATCATGGGTATCAGGGTCATGGCATCTCTCCTTGCCTGTATGACCCGGCCCCGCCGCGTTCCGACCGCTGCTGCCGGCCAAGTCAGACATGAGTGATAATATATCATAACTTGCCTTGTCAAGTGACGAGGTAGGCAAGGCGGCTGCCCGGCCGGCGATCCGGCCGGCTAGCGGACCGCCAGCCGCGCCACCGCCTGATCCCTGGCGATCAGCGGCAGCAGCTCGGCCATGTCGGGGCCATGATCGCGTCCGGTCACTGCACGGCGCAGCGGCAGGAAGAGCGCGCGGCCCCTGGCACCGGTCGCTTCCTTCACCGCAGCGGTCAGCGCGTTCCAGGGATCGCTCTCCCAGTCGATTCGAGATGCCGCGGCGGCGGCGGCGTCCAGCACGGCGCGATCGGCCGCGTCGGCCGGCGGCGGATCGAATGGCCCGTCGAACACCGGCACCCAGTCGGCCGCCTCGGCGACCGTCATCAAATTCGGCCGGATCGCGTTCCAGCGCGCTTCGGTGACCGCGGCGGGCAGGCGGCCGGCCACCGCCGCATGGTCCGTGTGGTGCAATATCTTCTGGTTGAGCAGTGCGAGTTCGGCCTCGTCGAAACGCGCCGGCGCGCGGCCGAAACGCGCGAAATCGATGCTCTCGATCAGCGGCGCGGGCGCGGTCACCGGTTCGACCGGGTCGCTCGTTCCGAGCCGCGCGAGCAGCGCGACGAGCGCGATCGGCTCGATCCCGTCATCGCGCAGGCTCGCCATACCGAGCGACCCGAGCCGCTTCGACAATTTGCCTTCGGTCCCGACGAGCAGCGCTTCATGCGCAAATGCGGGCGGCGCGGCGCCGAGCGCGGCAAACATCTGGATCTGCGTCGCGGTATTCGACACATGATCCTCGCCGCGCACGACATGCGTGATCCCCATCGCGATATCATCGATCACGCTCGGAAGCAGGTAAAGCCAGCTGCCGTCGGCGCGGCGTACCACCGGGTCGGACATGGTCACGGGTTCGAAATGCTGCGGTCCGCGGACCATGTCGTTCCATTCGATCACTTCGTCATGATCGAGCCGGAAGCGCCAGTGCGGCGCCACGCCGTCGGGGACCGGCGCATCGGCGGGCTTGCGCTCGTACACCGGCGGCAACCCCCGCGAGAGCAGGATCTTGCGCCGGATGTCGAGTTCTTCAGGCGTCTCGTAACAGGCATAGACGCGCCCCGCCGCCTTCAGCTTCGCAAACTCGGCCTCATAGAGCGCAAAGCGCGCCGACTGGCGCTCCTCGCCGTCGACATCGAAACCGAGCCACGCAAGGTCGGCGCGGATCGCCTCGACATATTCCTCTTTCGACCGTTCGAGATCGGTGTCGTCGATCCGCAGCAGGAAGCGGCCGCCATGTTTCTTTGCCCACAGCCAGTTATGGAGCGCGGTGCGGACATTGCCGACATGCAGGGTGCCGGTCGGCGAAGGAGCGAAGCGAGTTACGACGGTCATGACGCGCGCCTATAGCCGCATTGGCGGCGCCATGGCGACCCCAAGTTGCGCTGCCGTTCAGGCGGCCGTTTCCTCGCGGATCTTGCGATTCTGGATGATATGCGCGGCCCAGCGCAGCGCCATGCCGATGACCGAAAGCACCGACCCTGCGATGATCGCCCCGATCAGTCCGCGGTCTTCGCCGGGCGCAGGCCAGGCCACCCAGGCGAGCAGGGCCACGCTGGCGATCGACAGCGCATAGCCAATTCCGGTCAGCCAGTTCGCCATGCGATCAGCCCCGCATTCGCTGCGCCGGCCACCAGGTCCACGCGACCGCAAGCAGCACCGCGATCAATAATACGCTATATTCGACGCCGTTGCGCCCCGCGCCGACGACGAACCAGCCCGCGGGCAGGTGAACGAGGATGAGGCCGAGCGTCAGGATGCCGGCGTGGCCCAGCGCCGCAAAGCTGGTCCAGCGGCGCACGAGCATCAGGACGGGACCGACAAGTTCACAGAGCGTGACCGCCATCGCCCACCCGTAGCCGAACGGAAAGCCGAGGCTGCCCAGCCAAATGCCGAAGGGTTCGACAAGGCCCGCCGCCAACCGGTAGACGCCGTGGATCAGGATGAGGATCGCGACGGTGATGCGCAGCGCCTCGAGCGCAAGTGCGGCACGCGTCCCTGGCGCCGCGGGTCCGGTCAAAGCCATGGCCATCCTTCCTATCCCGTGCGAAACCCGTGGGTGATCGGATAGCGCCGGTCACGTCCGAAATTGCGCGTCGACAGCTTGACCCCCGGCGGCGCCTGCCGGCGCTTATATTCGGCGAGCATCAGCAACCGCTCGATCCGTACCACGGCATCACGGTCGAACCCGTAGCGGGCGACGACATCGTCGACGCTCGCCTCTTCTTCGACCAGCATATACAGCATGCGGTCGAGATCCGCATAAGGCGGAAGGCTGTCCTCGTCCTTCTGGTCGGGACGCAGCTCGGCGCTCGGCGGCTTGGTGATGATCGTATCGGGCATCACCGGAGTCACCGGGTTGCGCGACAGGCGCGGGACATTTTCGTTGCGCCACTTCGCTACCGCAAAGACGGTCATCTTATATGCGTCCTTCAGCGGATTATAGCCGCCCGCCATGTCGCCATAGATCGTCGCATAGCCGACGCTCATCTCGCTCTTGTTGCCCGTCGTGAGCAGCATCGGACCGAATTTGTTGCTGAGCGCCATCAAGGTCACGCCGCGGATGCGCGACTGGACATTTTCTTCGGTGGTATCGACGTCGACGTCGGCAAAGCTGCCCGCGAGCATCGTATCGAAAGCCTCGACCGCGGGAACGATCGAAATCGTATCGAGCCTGCACCCGATCATCCTTGCGCAGCCCGCGGCATCGTCGAGGCTCGCCTCGCTGGTGAAGCGGCTCGGCAGCATCACGCACCAGACTTTGTCGGGGCCGAGCGCATCGGCGGCGATCGCGGCGCAGATCGCCGAATCGATCCCGCCCGACAGGCCCAGCACGACGCCCGGAAAGCGGTTGCGCTCGACATAATCGCGCAGGCTCAGGATCATCGCGCTATAGATGTCGGCGGGATGCGCCTCCCATTCGGCGATCGCGCCCGCTTCGCACAGCCAGCGCCCGCCGCCGCCATTCGCCGGGACTTTCGTCCAGCGGGTGACCCGCTCCTCGGCCTCCCAGTCGGTCAGCCGGTGCGCGGTGGAGCCATCGTCGTTCAGGACGAAGGAACAGCCGTCGAACACCAGCTCGTCCTGCCCGCCGATGCGGTTGAGGAAGATGAGCGGCAACCGGGTTTCGGCGACCCGGCTCGCGAAGACCTGGCTGAGGCGGCGATCGTCCTTGTCGATCTCGTAAGGACTGCCATTGACCGAGATCAACAGCTCGGCGCCCTGCGCGGCGAGATGCCGGCACACCGTCGGCAACCAACCGTCCTCGCAGATCGGCAGGCCGAGCTTCACGCCGCGCCACTCGACGATATCGGGGAGCGGGCCGGGGGCGAAGATGCGCTTTTCGTCGAAGGTGCCGTAATTCGGCAGTTCATGCTTCCGCCGCGCCGCGACGATTTTGCCGCCGTCGAGCAAGGCGACAATATTGTAGAGCGCATAGTCCCCGTTCTCGTCCTTGGCGCGCTCAACCGAACCGACAAGCATCGCCGGACCGCCGTCGGCGGTTTCCGCGGCCAGCTCTTCGAGCAGCTTCGCCGCACGTTCGGCGAGCGCGGGTTTGAGCACCAGATCCTCGGGCGGATAACCGATCAGCTGGAACTCGGGATAGAGAATGAGGTCGGCGTCCGCGTGCCGCGCCCGCACCGCGCGCATCGCGTCGGCATTGGCGGCGAGGTCGCCGACCGCTTGGGTTATCTGCGAAAGGACGATGGAGAGCTGCTCTGTCATGCGAGCGGTTTAGGCCCAACCGGCGGTCGCGTTCAACCGAAGAGAAACGCGCACAGCGTCCGTCCCGGCGCCATCGCGAAAAAGCCCGCGGCGATCAGCCCGAAAAAGACTCCGCGCATCGTCTTCAGATGGCGGTCGATCTGATGCGTCTTTGCGAACCAGATCGCGCGCGGCAGCTGGACGAGCGTCAGCACCGAGAAAATGTGAATCGGGCCGATGCCGCCGGTCAGCGTGCGGACCCAGAAGCTGTCGATCGCGGTGACGAGCATCAGCAACACCCAGACGCGTCCGCCGATACGATGCGCGGCATCGCCCTTCGCAGGACGCCAGAGCAGCCAGGCACCGAGCGGCAGCGCGGGCAGCACAGTGGCGAGATGCACCCATATCGCCCACGCCGGTGTACGGTAGGTCGACGGGGCGCCCCACAGCAGCCGGACGAGGATCGCGATCCCCGTGACGCCCGCGATCAGGAGGACGGTGAGCGCGATACGGCGGACGAGAGCCGGCGCGGCGGCGGGAAATATGGTCATGCCTGTTCCTGTTTCTGGCGACATGGTGTCGGATATCCCTTCCCCTGACGGGGGGCTGTTCGCCGGCAAGCCCGACTTCGCGCAGACGCCGGATTCGTTCGCAAAGCAGACACGCCCGCCCATTGACGCTTCGTGAAATGGCACGCAGAAGCCCGGCATGGCCAAACGGATCGTGATCGAATTGCTGGCGATGGTGGCGCTCGGCCTCCTTCTTGGGTTGCTTGGTCCTTTCGGTACCTTTGCCATGCCGACCGCGGAGCGCATGGCGATCTGGGTGCTGTGGTTGCTCGCGGGCTATGCCGTCTTTCGCCCCGCGGGAGTCGTTGCGCGATGGCTGTGCGAGGCGACCGGACTGCCCGGATCGGCGGGCATCGCTCTCGCGCTGGGAACCGGCAGCTTTGCCCTGACGCTTATCATTGCGACGATGTCGATGGGGATCGGCTTTCCCGCGGTGCTGCGCTGGGCCGGTTTTTGGTGGCTCTTTTTCTATATCCTGATCATCTGCGGCGTGGTCACCGTCGCGATGCAGGTCCTGTTCGGGCGCAGCGGCGCGGTGCCGTCCGCGCAGCACACCGAAACCATGCCCCCGCCCGTCCCGGTCGGGACACATCGGGTCGAGCCGCCGGCGTTGCCGTCGCTTCCCCTGCCGCAAGGGTTCGGGTCAGTGCGCGCGCTCAAGGGAGAAGATCATTATGTCCGCGTCGTCGGCGAGGCGCGCGAAGAACTGATCCTGATGCGCCTGCGCGACGCGATCGAGCGGCTCGGCGACGCTGACGGACTGCGCGTCCATCGCAGCTGGTGGGTCGCAAAAGACGCCGTCATATCGGTACGCCGCGACGGCCGGACCGCGGTCATCACGCTGGCTGGCGGCCATGAGGTTCCGGTCGCGCGCGACATGATGCCGCGATTGCGCGCCGCGGGGTGGCTTTAACCTCTTCCCCTATCGACCCGCGCTGGCTAAGGGGGCGCGCAATCCCACCCGCGCGAAAGGGCCTTTGCACGCCATGAAACTCATCTCCGGCAACAGCAACCTGCCGCTGGCCCGTGCGATCGCGGACTATCTGGAACTGCCGCTGACCGACACCAGCGTGCGCCGCTTCGCCGACGAAGAGGTCTTCGTCGAAATCCACGAGAATGTTCGCGGTCAGGATGTCTTCGTCGTTCAGCCGACGAACTTCCCCGCCAACGACAATCTGATGGAGCTGCTGATCATCAACGACGCGCTGCGCCGCGCTTCGGCCAAGCGCATCACCGCGGTCGTTCCCTATTTCGGCTATGCCCGCCAGGACCGCAAGCCCGGCCCGCGCACGCCGATTTCGGCGAAGCTCGTCGCGAACCTGATCACCACCTCGGGCGCCGACCGCGTGCTCGCGATCGACCTGCACGCGGGACAGATCCAGGGCTTCTTCGACATCCCGACCGATAACCTCTACGCCGCGCCGGTGATG